>JAFMML010000002.1:4085-18737 GCA_017859745.1 Planctomycetota bacterium | reverse complement strand
CCATGCCACAGACCCCCATGCCACGAGTCGAGCCCAACATCGACCTCGGCGAGTCGAGGAGCAGACTCGCCGAGGCCGTGCGATGGACCGACGGTTGAGCAGGCGACTGGAGCAGAGTCGATCCGCACGCGTCGTCGTCGCTCGCCAGCATTATTCGGACCGAACTCGCCTGGGGTTCTGGGTATCTGCCAGAGAACACTTTCCGTACCCCCCGCCGCCCGGAGGCGTGCCGTCGGAAGGTCGGACTGGAAGTCGGAGCGACACCGATGGATGCCCGCTTCGTCCGTACCGACCGCTCCGCTCCGAGCGAGATCGAGACCGGACACGCCGACGCAGTGGCGGCCGACTCGACGGTCGCGACGTCGATTCACCGGACTCCCAGCACCACGCCGAGTGATCAATCCGGCAGACGCTGGAGATAGACGATCTCCGGCTTGTCGTCGGGCCGTTCGACCTTGCTGCGATCGACGAGCATCACATAGCGGCTGTCGGAGAGGATGTACTCCGGGTCGGTGGCATCCCAGATGCCGGTGATCGCGTTGCGGCGGAAGGTCCGTACTCGGAAGTACACGGTGAAGACGTCGCTCCGCACGCCGACGAGATTGCTGACGCCGCTGAACAGCAGGTTCCGCTCCTCGGCGTCGCCTGGCGTGCGATCGGGCACCGGCACGTTCACGCCGCTGGTGCCGCCGAGATCCCGCAGCGCCGTGCCGGAGGTCCGGTCGGTCGCCAGTCGCGTGTCGAATGCCGAAGTCTGTCCGCGGTAGCCCCGTGGCGCCGACTCCTCGCCGGGGTACACGGTGAAGGGGCGGGCCGGGTCGAGACCGGCGAACTCGATGCTGGCGTTGACGTTGCGGCTCCACTGGTCGTCGTTCTGCTCGAGCGGCCGCTGCAGCAGTCGAAGTTCACCGATCGACTCGACGCCACGGTGGTTCCGCATGCCCGGGAAGAAGCCGTCGAAGCCCGGGAGATCGTCCTCGGTGAGCCCGCGATCGAGGTAGTTGGGCAGGCCCACGCCCGCCTGGGAACCGATTTCCGGCACGAACAGCTCGCCCCAGGAGGGAGCCGCAGTCGGGGACGCTGCACCGTCCCGGTACCTCAGGAAGGTTTCGGGAACCCGAACCCGCGGGGCGAACACCGGATCGTCGCCGTACTGGTCGCTGGGATAGCCGCCCCCACCGTACTCCGTGCTGTCGTAGGTCAGCCGAGTGAAGTGAGGCAGGGCCCGCAGCACCTCGACCGGTGCGGTGTTCAGGTTGATCAGCCCGCGTGAAGCCTCCCCGGTGAAGCCGCGGGCGTTGGCCGGCGACCGCAGATTCGAGAGGCGATAGTCGTCGGGATCGACGACCCCGTTGGATCCCACCACGCCGCCGTCGCCGTCGACATCCTCGAGACGATCGCCGCGGCCGTCGACGACGAGGCCGTCGAAGAGGCCGACCCCGGCGGGCAGACGCGGCTGCGTGGCGAAGAACGCCTCCCACTCGCCTCGCTGTTCGGGCTGGAGTCCGCTCGGCGCCGCCCCCAGGACCGGCACGTGAAGGCGATCGTTGTCGGGGACCGCGATCTCGAAGGTGTCGAGATCCCGCTCGAGGCCGATCTCGAAGCCGGGGAAGGTCCGGAACCGGTTTCGGTAGACGCCCGCCTCGATCGGATGGGTCTCTGAACCGAGGTCGTCGTCCTCGTGCAGCATCTCCGACAAGGTGCGCACCGTCTCGGCACGACCGTTGCCGGGAATGGGGTAGCGGACCTCCGGTCCCCACAACGGCACGTTCGCGATCTCGCCGATCTGCTCGAAGTCGTCGTCCTTGTGGTTGAACTGGAACGCGAAGCGGCCGAAGCCCTCGCCGTCGTGGTACTGGTCCACCTCGGGCATGCCCTTCTCGCCCCACCGCACCGGGTTGGCGGCGACTGGAGCGAAGTTCGACACGTCGCCGGCCTCGGGACCGCCGGGACCGTAGACGTAGCCTTCGTAGGTCCGCACGTTGCCGTCGACCACGACCTGCATCGGGAAGAACACCGGCTTGGATCGGATCGGGGCGCCGTCCTGCGGCGAGAACTGGCTCTCGAAGGTGAACCCCGTCAGCCACATCTCCGCATCGCTCACCGCATCGGGATTGTCGATGGTCGCCCCGCCGAAGTCCTCGAGGGTGCTGATCACGTCGCCGACGTAGTCGCGCTCGCTGCCGTCCTCGTCGATGCCCTCGTTGTCGTCCTTGGTGACGAGAGACACCTCGAGTTCGCTGCCGAGACTGACCGCGAACTTCGGCCGCATCTCGTCGCGGCTGATGACGCCGTCGAAGTCGAGATCCCGCAGCCACGGCCGACTCGCCCGGGCCCATGTGACCAGGACGTTCTTGTCGCGGATGCGGATGCCGCTGTAGAACGAACGCGGATCCACCGTCGGCACGCCGCCGGGGCCGGGGGTGCAGATCACCTCGAACTTCGACTCCGGGGGCAGGTGGTCGTCGCGGTACAGGCGGCTCGCGAACTCGCTGAACCGGCTGGTGTCGGAGATGTCGCTCTTGCCGAGCCGGTCGACCACCAGCTGCACCGGGTTCGCCCCGTCGTCGTCGAGGTAGTTGCGGACCAGTTCGATCTCGACGTCGTCGCTCTCGAAGGCGTCCCAGTCGAGGCTCAGGAAGTTCGTGCCGTCGATGAGGATCGACTCGGGACGGTCGTAGGGGCCGATGCCGTTGGGGTCGAGCTCGATCGGATCCGCAAGGCCGTCGTTGGTCTGATCGTTGAAGAGATCGCCCGGATCGAGATCGAGGTAGTCGAACCACCGGTCCCGGAACTGGGTCGCGAAGGTGCCGAGACGATTGGGATCGCTGTACGTCTCGGGAATCGAGTAGACGATCGCCGAACAAGGCCGCTCCGGCGTCGTCGGCTGCAGGGCGATGTTCTGCGGCACGCCCAACTGCGGCGAGGCCACGGCCAGGGGCACCTGGCGATCGCCGATCCGCAGCGAGAAGTCCGCCAGCGGAATCGGCGTGTCGTAGGGGTTCGCCAACTGCACCGCCAGGACCACCGCCGGATTCGGGGCGAGGGTGCTGCCGGGATTGAACTGCACGAAGTTCTCCCCCTGGCCCGGTCCCCAAGGCACGCCGAACTCGCTCTGCTGCAGCCCAGAGGTGCACGGGAAGCCGTACCAACCGACATCCACCTTGCTGCGAGGGTAGACCAGCGCGAAGAAGACCTCGACGATGACCGGGTGCTTCTCGTTGCCGGGGAAGACCACCCGCTCGTCGGGGAAGAACGTCTCGGCGAGGTCGTTGGGATCGGGGTAGACCACCGCCTCCCGGACGACGCGGGGATTCAGCGGGCGGTCGATCGGTGCCCGTGAGCCGTCGGGGAAGGTCCGGATCTCCGGCGAGTCGCGGTACTGGTCGATGTTGGCGGTCCAGCTCGCCAGCATCTTGCGGGTCAGGCGCCAGCGGTCGCGGCCCTCGGTGAGCTCGTCGTCGGGACTGCCGAGATAGCTCTGGTACGCCCGCGTCGAACCGTCCCGAAAGGTGTAGTCCAGCGTCATCGACTTCTTGAGCAGGCGACGCAGCTCCTCCCGCCACAATCGACGGTTCTCCGCCACGATCGCGCCGTTGGGCGCGAGAAGCGAGATCGAACCGCCGTCGTAGTCTGCGATCGGCTCGTCCATCGGCTGACGCAGGTCGAGCTTGCGGCGCTTGGCGTTCCACGCGTCGAAGTCGAGCTGGGCGAGGACCGCGGGATCGCCGGGCGGCGCTTCGCCTCCGACCGGCGCGGGGAAGCCGTCCCGGTTGTAGTCGACGTCGCCGTCGAAGCGAGGCGTGGGCCAGAGCCACGGCGGGGCGATGTCGTTGCGGGCGCCGCTGAAGGCGGTGATCTTGCGGCGGTTGTCGTGGGAGAGTTGCCAGTTCCGAAGCTGGTCGGAGTACTCGTTGACCTCCTCGCGGAAGGGCGAGGTCCTGAGGAAGGCGTTGACGTAGGCGTTGTTCGCGTAGTCGCCGTCGTCGAACGCGAGTTCGAGGCGGGTCGCGAGGAAGTGGTTGTTCTGACCGTGATGGCCGCGCAGCTCGATCTCTTCCGGCGCCCCGAAGTCGCGCAGGCCCAGATCCGTCGGAATCCGTGCGGACCCGGGGTCCGATGGATCCTCGCGCAGGAACTCGCCCCGGAAGTCGCGGTTGTAGAAGGCGAGCCGCTCCCGAGGCGACAGAAGCAGCCCCTGCAGATCCGGCTGCAGGGAGGTGTCCGCGATCGCGAGATTCGAGACGCCCTCGACATCCCGGAGGCCCCGCTGCTGAAGGAGCATCGAGGGATCGGGATTCTCCCCCCCGCCGTAGCGATCGATGTTGTACGCGAGGTCGCCGAGGGGGTTGTCCGGTGCCGCCCCGACGTTGTAGAGCGCCACCGGGGGCTGGTTCATGGGATTGTCGGCGAAGCCCACCGGCGCGCCCCCCGTTCCGAAGCCGAGCAGTGCCAGGTCCGCCGGGTTGGCTCCCGACGTCGTCTGCGGATCGAAGAGGCTCGCGACGTTCACGTCGAGCAGCCCCGCATTGTCGACGACCGAGACGCCCACGACCTGACGCACGTCGCGATCGATCGGCTCGGGCGCGAGAAACCAGAAGGAGTCGGTGAACCCGTCGCCATCGGTGTCGGTGAAGAGGCTCGAGATCAGCCAGCGATCCGTGCCGCGCACCGTCTCGTCGCCCTTGGGGCCGAGCTGCTTCAGCTCGAACAGGTTCGGCAGCGCCGTCTGGGGCGAGAGATAGCTGGTCACATAGCCGAAGAACGGGAAGTTGTTGATCTGACCGAACCAGGTGTCCCGGCGGGCGGCGAAGTCGGTCTGGTTGGCGAGCCCCGACGGCGCCACGCCGGGCAGCCACTGCTCGACCGGAATCAGCAGATTGTCCAGGACGTTGGGATCGCCGTTGGCCGTCTGCCGGTGACGGATGTCGGAGATGTCCCAGGCGATCCGCCAGCCGTTGTCGGGACGGGAGATGTTCGAGAGGTGCGCCCAGTGGGTGAACCCCTCGACGGGAATGTTGCTGCCCGGCGGCGTGCCCGCCGCCCGCACCGGCTCGGTGGATCGAAGCCAGCGATTGTCGTCGAAGCCGGGGTTGCCGTACGGATTGCCCGCGCCGATCGGCGCTCCCAGAGCGTTCTGCACAAGTCCCGTCGGCGCGCCTGGGCCGATCGGCCAGAGACTTGCGGTCTCGCCGAGGCCGTCGGGCCAGTTCGTCCAGGGGATGGTGGCGTAGGGAGCCTTGTTGTAGGGGAAGAGATAGAACTTCCGCGGCTCGCCGGTCACGGGATCGTCGATCGACTCGCGCTGCGAGTCGACGCCGTAGCGGACCTCGCCGGGCAGGATCGGCAGACGCGGCCAGTTGCTGCTGACGGTCCCGCCGAAGAGGCCCGCGTTCGGCACGGGCGCGGCGACCTCGCGGACGAAGAGGGCCTCGGAGACCTCTTCGGCGATCGAGGCGCCGATCGTCTCCGCTCGCTCCTCGACGATCGCGGCCTGCTGCTGCGCCGCCGCGGTGGCTCGTCCGACGCGGGTGCGGCTGATGTAGGCCGTGGCGACGATCACCAGCAGCACGAGGATGGCGGTCACCAGCACGAGGGTGTTGCCGCGGCGACCGGTGGTGCGGCGCGTCGTGGCGTGATCGATTCGATGGCTGCTGGTCATGTCGGTTCGCGGGCACGAGTTCGGCCCGCCTCCTGTCGATCCGCCGGGGGTCACGAGCCGTTGCGGGACGGAATCGGAATCACGAACTGGAACGTCCGTCCACGCTCGAGGGTTCCCTTCGGGTCGTGAAGGGTCATGGTCACGCGGATCGCGGTCGGCAGGGGCGAGAAGCCCAGATCCGGGCTCATGATGCGACCTTCCACGTTCGGGCCGAACGAGACGTAGGGGCGATTGCGGTGCGGTCCCCAGGCGGCCTGGTAGGTGCGGACGGTGGCGTTGTTGCCGTTGCCGACCGTCTGGACGTCGCCGGGGGCGACGTCGGGGTTCTCGATCGAGATCGGATAGACCGGCAGCGTCGGGAAGGTCTCGGCGTAGGTGGTGAAGGTCTGGACGCCGCGGCCGCCGTTGGACGCCCCGCTGCGATCGGGCAGGCCGAACCACGGCACGGTCCGGGCGTCGTCGACGAGCACCCCGGCCATCGAGGCCACATCGCCCGACACCGCGTTCACCCCGAACAGCACGCTGCCATCGGCGGCCTCCTGGCCTCCGCTCCGGTCGGCGTAGGTCCAGTCGATCGCGAAGGAGCTCACCCCGCTGCCGAGCAGGGCGTTGGTGAGCATCTGGTCCTCGCGTTCGGTGCTCGGCGCCGTCCGTTCGCCCCGCGGGTAGGCGAACGCGCGGGCGATCACCTCCTGCCCGGAGTCGCCACTGGACTGGTCGAACCACCCACGCGGCGCGTCGTCGACGGTGATGTCGAGCTCGCCGGACTCGGGAACGCGGGTGATGTAGTGCTCGATCTCCTCGGCGGTCTGCGAGGAGATGTCCACGCGGCCCTTTCGAATCGATCCGGTGTCGGTCGCGCCGTTGGCGATGTCGGGCCAGATCGTCGCCGCCGCGTTGCGCGGGTTGTTCTGCGCCGACGTGTAGTACCGGGGGTCGCCGCCGTCGTCGCCGAGCAGCACCGGCTGCCGCAGCAGGATCCACCCCGGAGGCGCCGGCTGGTTGCCGACGATCGGGGGCACGTTGAACTGCCCCTGCGGCCAGCTCTGCATCGAGACGTAGGTGTTCTCGTTGAATGGATTCGACGCCGACCACGGGGCCAGCGGCTGGCCGTTCTCGAAGCAGCAGGGATCGGTCGACGGCGGAGCCGTCGGAAACTGCACGCCATGGCCGTAGTAGACGCGGCTCACCGCACCGTGCGGCGTGCCCCCGACGGTGCCGCCCGAGGCGATGTCGGTCGCCGGGGAAAAGGCGCTCGTCGCGATCGCTCCATCGACGAAGCAGATCAGGCGATCCGCGCGGAACAGCCAGTCCGCGGGCCGGCTCGGGTCCAGCAGTTGTCCGGTCACGGCGAAGTTGACGTCGTTGCGGACCTCGATGCACTGGATCGCGAGGAAGCCGTCCGCGGACAGGTTGGCGAAGTCGCGCCGCATCTGTCGCTCGATCGCCTGGGCCTCCTGGAGCAGATCCGAGGTCGCCTCGCCGTAGGCGGTGACCCGCCCGCTCGAGGAGAAGATCCGCCCCACCGCCAGAATCACCACCAGCAGGACCAGCACCGCGACGAGCAGTTCGACCAGCGTGAAGCCGCGAGGGGCGACGATCATCCGAGAAGGACTGTGCCGACGGGTGGCCATGTCAGAGCTCCTTCACCGCGACGTACACCGGAGTCAGCTGATAGCCGCGATCGTCCTCGGAGGGCAGATACCAGACGGTGCCCACGTCTCCGGGGTTCGAACCCATCGAGAAGTAGCTCCGCATGCTGTTGGTCGCATCGGGCGTCGGATCCGGAAGACGCGGAAGCGGCGCCATCAGTCGGACCGGCCCCTCGCGACTGGTGCGTCGCCCCGAACCGATCCGGTGGACGGTGTTGTTGGGATCGATCAACCACTGTCCGGGAAGCTGCCACTGGAAGTCGGGGTTGGCCAGATCGAGCGTGGTGTTGGCGTTGGTGTTGGGCACGATCGCCGTGTCGGTGTCGGCGGCGGCGTCCCAGGGGACGGCGACGTTGAACCGATGCGGGAGTCCGGTGCGGGGCGGCGAGGAGAACGCCTGCGCCTGCTCGGGGATGTAGCGGCCGATCTGCTCGGCCCCCGACACCCGGTAGACGAAGATCGCCACCAGGATCCGCCCCTGGAACCGCCGGAACATGCACTCCCAGAAGTACTGCGGCGGGTTCTCGACCGCCATTTGGCTGCCCGGAGGGAACGAGGGGAACGCCCGCTCCCACGGTTCGAGCGTCACGATGGGAAAGTCCCCGAACCCGTTGGATCCGTCGTCGGTCGCGGGTCCGTACTTGCGCCGGTTCCACGGGATCTCGGAGGCCGTCACCCCGACTCCGATGGGGAGGCCCTGCGGCCGGGCGATGTTGTTGAAGATCAGCAGCGACCCCGGCGGAACGTTGTTGTTGCCGCCGAAGTCCGGGTAGTTGACCTGATCGGAGGACCAGTTCTCCAGCAGCAGCCCGGGCCGCCGCCATCCCCAGTCCCCGAAGGTCCGGGCGGTGTCCACGTAGCCTCCGTAGGTGAACTCGTGGCTCGCCAGCGACAACTGGGCGAACGGGAACGTCTCGAAGTCCTCCGCGAAGCCGAAGTCCTCCTGCGACAGCCGCGTCCGAAGCATCGCGATCGCGTTGTCGGCGACGATCGGCCCCATGGCGTCGTCGAGGGCCTGACGCTGCTGGACGATGCCGGCAGGGAAGATCGCGCCGACGGAGATGATGCCGATGCCGAGGATGAAGATCGCCAGCAGCACCTCGATCAGGCTGAAGCCGCCACGCCTCCAGGGACGGCGGTGAAGTCCGGTTCGTCGGGACCGCGTCATGGCTGGACCACTCCGGTGGAGGGATTGAAGTCGATGCGCTGTCCGTACTGCTCGATGAACCCCGTGCCGCGACCGACGAGTTCCTGTTCGATGTCGGCTCGGCTCGACCAGGAGGTCACACGCAGCTCCCGCGCCGCGTCGTCGTCGTAGACCATCAGCGAGGGCACCAGGAAGACGTTGGTCTCGTCCAGCGGGTGGTCGCAGACGTGGTAGAGGGCGAATCCCGAAAGCGAGCAGCCGCCGGGGAATCGGTAGGCCCGATCGCCGTAGGACCCGTCGGAGTCCCCGTCGGCATCGATGCCGTTGAAGTCGACGAAGATCTTCTCGCGGGACGACGTTCCGCCGGGCAGGCGGACGAGGCGACGTCCGTCGGGGCCGAACAGCACCCCGATGAGTCGGTAGTACTCCGGGTACTCGCTGCAGCCGTTGGCGGACGCCTTGAAGTCCGGCTGGGTGTAGTAGCCCGGACTGTCGTACTGGCTGTCCTCCCACTCGTAGTTGGGACCGCCGACCTTGATCCCCGCGGGAAGCCGCACCGGGGCGACGCCGGCGATGGGCACGAAGCGCTGGGAAAGGTCGCGGTAGGTCT
This sequence comes from Planctomycetota bacterium, assembly GCA_017859745.1. Classification (GTDB taxonomy): domain Bacteria; phylum Planctomycetota; class Phycisphaerae; order Phycisphaerales; family SM1A02; genus VGXO01. The sequence continues at coordinate 9,666 of JAFMML010000002.1, read as the reverse complement.
GATCGATCACCTCGGTGACGCCGGAGTAGCGGGCGGTGACGATCTCGGTGACCTGCTCCTCGCCGGGGTTCAAGGGCGGCGAGACGATCTGGGTCGAATCGACCGGCCAGCTTCCGCGGAAGACCACCAGCACCAGCTCGTTCTCGCGGATCGCGAGCGCCCGGGCGTTGCCCAGCGCCGCGCTGACCCGATTCACGGCGGTGGAGATCCGGGCGTCGTCGGCGATGCGGCCCACGCCGGCGACGGTCAGCACCGCAAGCAGGATCAGGATGCCCATCACCGCGAGCAGTTCGATCAGCGTGAACGCGGTGCGGGCCCGAATCCAACCGACTCGGCGAGAAGCGGTCATTGCGGCCTCTCCGAGTAGGTCATGATGTCGTCCTCGGTGCCGTAGTCGCGATCGGGACCCATCGAGATCACTCGGATCCGCCGGTTGACGCACGGCAGGTAGCTCTGCTCGTCGATGGTGCGGACCGTGCCGTCGATGTCGCGAAGGCTGGGGTCGTCGCCCTGCTGCCACGGCCGCCCCGGGAAGATCACCGCCACGCGGGAGTCCCACGGATCGATCAGCTCGATTCGAGGACCCTCGGTCCACCAGAACTCCTGAGGCGGATAGCCGCCGCTGACGCAGGGAATCTGGTTGATGTTGCCGCAGCCGCCGGTGATCGACCGCAGCAGGTTGCCGTCGATCTTGGCGATCATGTCGCGACTTGGACCGTGACTGTTGAGCCGATCGAGCACGAACAGGATCGCGTGGGGATAGCCGACGTTGAAGAGCTCGGGGATGTCGAAACGGGCACTCGAGACCGGCTGCCCACGACGTCCGTAGGTCAGCGGCCGACCGCGGCTCTGCTCGAACTCGCCGATCGCCGCCTCGAGGACCGCGAGGGCGTTCTCGGTCTGCCGAACCTCGGACCGGCGAATGAGGATCGTCGAGGTTCCCAGCACCAGTCCCAGCAGCACGAGGATGACCGCAAGCACCACGAGCATCTCGAGCAGCGTGAACGCGCGGCGGCTCGAGCGAAGGGGCGGATTCGTGGCATGGAAGTCGGTCATCGGCCCACCTTCACGATGTTGTCTTCGTTGAACTCGTCGGGGTCCCGACGGATGGCGAAGTTGGAGGAGCGATCGGCGCCCGGCGAGAGCAGCGCGAACTCCGCGGCGACGAGGTCCCGCGTGGTGGTGCCGTCGCCGCCGGAGACGATGCTGCTGGCGTCGGCGTAGCCGTCGGTCTCGCGGCCCGGCGCAACCTGCCACGGTCTCAAGGCGATCACGTCGCCGAGGTTCAGCTGCAGGTTCTGCTGCGACGGGTCGCTTCCGATGTACGGTCGCCGGAAGTACTGGATCGGATTGCCCCAGTAGTCGCACAGCACCTTGGGGTAGTCGTCGAAGTTCTCGATCTCGCCGGGGAACCTGATGCTGGGGTTGCCGTTGGCATCGACCCCGGTGAGAGCCCCGAGCAGGCGGTCGTCCTGCAGTTCCAGATAGGGACCGAACCGCCGCCCCTTGATCATGACGGCGTTGCCGGCCGGCGTCGGGAACACGCCCGCGTCGCCGGGGTTCCTCGCGAGGTAGACGCCCGCCGAGAGCCCCTGGGCCGAACGGGGATTGACGATGGCGCCCCAACAGCCGTCGCGGCCGGGCCCTCGGAGGCCCAGGGTCGGAATCTCCCCGACACCCGGTGCGTCGGGATTCGAGTACGGCCCCTGTCCGATGACGCCGTAGCCGTCGCAGCTCCGATCGCCGTAGCCGAGCAGGTACTCCGCGAGCGAGGTGATCGAGTTCCACGATTGGAGCTCGGCCGCGTTCTGTGGCGCCCGCAGGGCATCGCGGGCGTAGCCGAGGGTTCCGGGGCCCTGGCTGCCGGCGGTGCCGGAGACCCCGAGCACCGGCGGCAGGTAGCCGTGGTCGCTGCGGAACTGGCTGATCCCCTGCTCGATCGAACCCATCAGGAACTGCGTCTGGGCCTCCTGCCCCGATCGCATCGCCCGATCGACGGCGACCACCAGCAGCGCGATCAGCACGATGACGATCGAGATCGCCACAAGCAGCTCGGCCACCGTGAAGCCGCGCCGCGACGCGGCGAGACGGGCTCGATCGCCTCGTTCGATGGGTTGCTTCGAGGTCATCATCAGCCTCCGGAGACCGATTCGATCATCGAGACCAGCGGGAGGAAGAGCGCCAGCACGATGGTGCCGACGATGCCACCCAGGACGACGACCATCAGCGGCTCGAGCAGGCTCAGCATGCCCTGCACCGCGACGTCGACCTCCTCGTCGTAGTTGTCGGCGATCTTCATCAGCATCACGTCGAGGTCGCCGGTCTCCTCGCCCACGTCGATCATGTTGACCACGAGGCTGTCGCAGACCTTCGCCTCGCGGAGCGGCGTCGCGAAGGTCTCGCCCTCGCGGATCGAGTCGTGGACCTTCGTGAGCGCCTTCTCGTAGACGTAGTTGCCCGAGGTGTCGCGGGTGATGGTGATCGCCTCGAGGATCGGCACGCCCGCCGAGATCAGCGTGCCGAGCGTCCGTGTGAAGCGGGCGATGGCGGTCTTGCGTATCAGGTTGCCGATGACGGGCACCTTGGAGAACACCGTGTCGGTCGCCGCCTTCCCGAATCCGGTCTTCCGAATCAGCTTGTAGAAGATGAATATGAAGAACGGAGACAGCACGATCCACACCGCCCCCGGCACGGTCTGGCTCTCGCTCGCCTGACCGGCGACCCAGCGGCTGGTGTCGATGAGCCAGAGCGTCAGGCCCGGCAGCTGCACGTCGAAGTCGTTGAAGATCTCCTGGAACTTCGGGATCACGAAGTACATGATGCCGGTCACGATCAGGACGGCGATGGTCACGACCACGGAGGGATAGATCAACGCCCCCTTGATGCGACGCTTGAGTCGCTCGTTCTTCTCCATGAAGTCGGCGAGCCGCTGCAGGATGACGTCGAGCACGCCGCCGATCTCGCCGGCGGCGACCATCTTGCAGTAGAGGCGGTCGAAGGCCGCGGGATGCTTGGCCATCGCGTCGGAGAGGCTCGCGCCGCTTTCCACGTCCTCGGCGACCCCCGCGAGGATGTTCTTCAGGCGGCCCGGCTTCTGCTGCTGCTCGAGCACCTGGATCGACCGCAACAGCGGAAGGCCGGCGTCCTGCAGCGTCGAGAGCTGCCGGGTGAACAAGGTCATCCGCTTCAGATTGACCCGACCGAAGGCGATGCTGAAACCGCCCCGCTTCTTCTTCTTGACCTTCGCCTTCGCCTTGGCGTCGCCGGTCGCGCCGCCGCCCTTGACCTTCTGCTCTCGCACCGAGGTCGGGAAGAACCCCTGTCCCTTGATGCGTTGGATGGCGTCGTCGGCGGACTTGGCCTCGATGGTCCCCTTCTGGGACTTGCCGGCGGCGTTGAGGGCTTCGTAGGCGTAGGTGGGCATGGGCGCTCGTCTCCGGCCGGCGTCCGCCGGCAGCGAGGAACGGGGTCGATCACTCCTCCGCGATGGTCTCGCGGACGACTTCGTCGATGGTGGTCTGGCCTTCGTAGATCGCGAGAAGGCCGCTCTCGCGCAGGGTCCGCATGCCGCGCCGTCGAGCCTCGGCTCGAAGCACCGCCGTGGATCCCTGCTCCATGATCAGTTCACGGATGGTGTCGTCCATCTGCATGATCTCGAACAACGCGAGACGGCCCTTGTAGCCGCTGCGGTTGCAGTTGTCGCAGCCGCGACCGCGGAAGAAGGTCCGTCCCTTCACGTCGTCGGGGCGCAGCTGAAGCTCCATCAGCTGCTCCTCGCTCGGGGTGTACTCCTCCTTGCACTTCACGCAGACGCGCCGCACGAGTCGCTGGGCGACGATCGCCTCGACGGTCGCGGTGAGCAGGAAGTTCTCGACGCCGAGATCCTGCAGTCGCAGCACGCTGCTCGGCGCGTCGTTGGTGTGCAGGGTCGTGAACACGAGGTGGCCGGTGAGCGACGCCTGAATCGCGATCTGCGCCGTCTCGAGATCGCGGATCTCGCCGACGAGGATCGTGTCGGGGTCCTGCCGAAGAAACGATCGAAGCAGGCGCGCGAAGGTGAGCTCCTGGTCGAGGTTCACCTGGCACTGGATCAGCCCGTCGATGTCGTACTCGACGGGATCCTCCGCGGTGAGGATCTTGGTGTCGGGGGTGTTGAGCTCCTGCAGCGCGGCGTAGAGCGTGGTCGTCTTGCCCGACCCGGTCGGGCCGGTCACCACCACGATGCCGTTGGGCCGACGGATGGTCGACCGCATCGTCTCGAGCTCGTCGTCGCGGAGCCCGACGCGGTCGAGGCTCAACTGCACGTTGGATCGGTCGAGCACGCGCATGACCACGCTCTCGCCGAACATCGTCGGCAGCACCGCGACCCGAAGGTCGATCGGCGATCCACCGATGGCGAGCTCGATTCGGCCGTCCTGCGGGAGGCGTCGCTCGGCGATGTTCAACTTGCTCATGACCTTGATGCGACTGACGATCGGCAAGGCCAGATGCTTCGGAGGCGGGATCATCTCGTAGAGGACGCCGTCGATGCGGTAGCGCATCTTGAACTCGTCCTCGAACGGCTCGAAGTGGATGTCCGAAGCCTTGTCGCGGATCGCCTGCAGCAGCACGAGGTTGAGCAGCTGAATGACCTTGTTGTCGTCGGCCGCCGCCTCGAGACTCGCAAGATCGATCGAATCGCCCCGGCCGGAGACCGCGGCAAGCGTGTCCGAGTCGCCGAGGTCGGCGTAGATGTCCGCCATCGAACTTCCGGACGTGGAGTACTTGGCCTTGAGGACCTCCTCCACCTCCTCCGGCGGCGACACCACGGCGGAGACCTTGAACCCCATCAGCAGACGCAGGTCGTCGATCGCCTTGAAGTTGTCCGGATCCTTCATCGCGATGACCAGGCGCTTCGAGCCGGGCTCGTACTCGATGGGAATCACCTGAAACGTGTTGGCGGCCTCGGCGGGAACGGCCTCGAGGATCTCCGGATCGATCTCCATGTCCTTGACATGGACGAACTCGAGGCCCGCCTGCCCGGCCCGCGCCGCAAGGACATCCTCTTCCGTGACGTAGCCCAGGCCGATCAGCAGTTGCCCGATCCGCTCCTTCTTCGTCTTCTGGATCTCGAGCGCCTCGTGGACCTGGTCCCGGCTGACCTTGCCCATCTTGGTGAGGACTCGACCGAGGCGTCGTCCCTTGAGTTCAGAAACCGGCACGCTCATCGGAGACCTCCGCGGCACGAGTTCGCGACAGTTCGAGCGGCAGACTGGATCCAGTGCGAGCCGTCACGTCCTGACGTCGACGAAGGGTTGTCATATCGAGACGCCTCCGCCAATGGAATGTTCGCGTCAATTCGAGTTCGGTAAGCCGCCACGAGGGCGCCTGGACGCTTGTGACACATGGACTTCACCTTGATTCGGGCCCGCTTTGATTCCGGTTCGCCCCCAATCCCAGCGGACGAAAAACCGACGACTTGACCAATGTAGGGGCGATCCGGTTGAGCTCCACCGTTGGAGCAAGGGGACTGCGGGGACGGGAGCCGACACGGTCCGCGATCGAGGGAATGCACGGAACCCCGGAGCGAATCCGAGACCGC
>JAFMML010000002.1:0-4044 GCA_017859745.1 Planctomycetota bacterium | reverse complement strand
CCTGAGGGAAGGATCCGAGGAGGCCGGGCACCCCCCGCAGATTCCGATCAGTCATCCATCTCGTCCGACGCCTCGTCGAACTCGGCCCGACCGACCAGACCGCCGGAACGGTGGACCTTCTGGGCCAGTTCGCCGGGGTCCTTGCCCTTGTCGATCATCTCCTCGGCCGAGATGACGCCGTCGGAGTACAGGCTCCACAGGTGGTCGTCGAGCAGTTGCATGCCGAACTTCTTGCCGGTCTGGATCGCCGAGTCGATTCGGAAGGTCTTGTTCTCGCGGATGAGGTTGGCGATGGCCGGAGTGACCACAAGGAACTCGTAGGCCGCGACCCGGCCCGGCCGGTCGTTGCGGGCGAGCAACTGCTGGCTCAGCACGCAGAGGAGACTCGTCGACAACTGCACCCGGACCTGGGCCTGCTGGTTGGTCGGGAAGGCATCGATGATTCTGGTGATGGTGCCCGCCGCACCGGTCGTGTGCAGCGTGCCGAACACCAAGTGGCCGGTTTCGGCGGCGCGAATCGCGGACTCCATGGTCTCGAGGTCGCGCATTTCGCCGACGAGGATGACATCGGGGTCCGAACGAAGCACCCGACGAAGCGCCTCGGCGAAGCTGGGCACGTCGCCGCCGACCTCGCGCTGGTTGACCACCGACTTCTTGTGCGCGTGGTAGTACTCGATGGGGTCCTCGACGGTCACGATGTGGCGGTCGAAGCTCGAGTTGATGTGATCGACCATCGTCGCGAGGGACGTGGTCTTGCCGGAGCCGGTCGGCCCCGTCACCACGAACAGGCCTCGCGGCCGACGCAACAGCTCCTCGACGATCTTCGGCAGACCGATCTGCTCGAAGGTCAGCAGTCGACTGGGAATCAGTCGGAGCACCATCGCGAGCGAGGACTTCTGGCGGAAGATCGAGACGCGGAACCGGGCCTGGTCCCCGTACCCGAATCCGAAGTCCGTGCCCCCCATCTCCTGGATTTCCTGCTGGTTCTTCTCCGGCGTGACCGCCTTCATCAGGGCGACCATGTCGTCGGCGTCGAGCACCTTGGTCTGCAGGCTGCGAAGGCGACCGTCGAGACGGATGGTCGGGGGACGCCCGACGGTCAGGTGGAGGTCCGAGGCATCCTGACGGATGACGGTGTCGAGCAGGCGGTCGATCTGGACGGTTGACATGGGGGACTCTTGGGGGCCGAGACGCGACAGGCGCTCAGGCGATCTCGTTGGGGTTGAAGCCTTCGATCTGGGCGAACCGCGCGACCTCGGCGGGGACGGTGTCGCCGCGGAGAATCTTCAGCTTGCCGTCGGACAGCAGACTGCGCATGCCTCCCCGGATGGCGGCCTCGCGAATCTTCGCGATCGGGGCACGCTCGAACGCGAGGTCGCGGATCTCCGAGTTCATCACCATCATCTCGAAGATCGCCTTGCGGCCTCGGAAGCCGCTGTTGCCGCAGTTCGAGCATCGGCCGGGGCCGCAGATGTTGCCTCGCTCGACGTCCCCTTCGTCGATGCCGACGAGCTTGAGGACCTTTCGGTCGGGATTCTCGTCCGGCTGTCGGCACTTCGGGCACAGCATCCGGATCAGGCGCTGGGCCATGATCGCCTGGATCGAGCTGGCCACGAGGAACGGCTTCACGCCCATGTCGACGAGACGCGTGATCGCAGAGGGCGCGTCGTTGGTGTGCAGCGTCGAGAAGACCAGGTGCCCCGTCAGCGCGGCCTGGATCGCGATGTCGGCCACCTCCCGATCGCGGATCTCGCCGACGAGGATCACGTTCGGGGCCTGTCGAAGCATCGACTTCAGGATGATCGGGAAGCTCAGGCCGATCGACTCCCGGACCTGCACCTGGTTGATGCCGTTGAAGTTGTATTCGACCGGATCCTCGGCCGTGATGATCTTGCGATCCGGACGATTCAGGACGTCGAGCGCCGAGTAGAGCGTGGTCGTCTTGCCCGATCCGGTCGGCCCGGTCACGAGGAAGATCCCGTTGGGACGGCGGATGATCTTGTTGAAGACGTCGAGGTTGTCCGGCTCGAAGCCCAGGTTCACCAGACCGATCCGCACCGCATCGGGGCGGAGAATTCGCATCACCACGCTCTCGCCGTGATAGGCGGGGCAACAGGACACGCGGAAGTCGATCGCGGTGCCGTCGACCACCATCTTGATGCGGCCGTCCTGGGGAATCCGGCGCTCGGCGATGTTCACCCCGGCCATCAGCTTGAGACGCGCGAGGATCGAGGCCTGCATGCGCTTGGGCAGATTGTCGCGAACGTGGCAGTGGCCGTCGATCCGGTAGCGAAGCATCACCCGGTCGGCCATCGGCTCGACGTGGATGTCCGAGGCCCGCCCCCGAACCGCCTCGATGATGATGCGGCTGCACAGGCGGACGATCGCCGAATCCCCGCCTCCGGCCGCATCCACGTCGATCGAGCTGTCGATCGAGCTGTCGACGCTCTTGTCGACCGTGACGTCGACCGAATCGGTGACGAGACTCTCCTTGGAGAGCATGCCGCTCCCGCCGCCCCCACCCCCCGCTTCACCGCCCTGTGCCGCGAGGAAGGCCTCGATCTGCGACTTCGGGGCAATGGCCGTGTCGATCTCGGAGTTCAGGCGGAACCGCAGGAGATCGAGGGTCTCGAGGTCGAGCGGATCGTGGATGAGCAGCTTGAGGCGTCCGCCGGACTTCGACAACGGAAGCACGAGGTGCTTCTTGACGAGGTCGTCCGGGACGAGTTCCAAGTCGATGCGGTTGCTGTTCTCGGGGCGGTCGAGGTTCAGGTACTCCACGCCGAACTGCTTGGCGAGGGCCTCGGCGACGTGCTCCTCCTTGCAGACACCAGCCTCGACAAGCGCCTGCCCCGTCCGCATGCCGCTGCTGCGACCGGCCGCTCGGGCCTCCTCGACCTGGGCTTCGGTGGCGTGTCCGGCCTCGACGAGCAGTTCTCCGAGCTTCTTGCGGACCTTGCGTGCCACCTGGATCTCCGAGGGCGATCGAACTCGTACCAGCACGAACCGCGACCGCCGCATCCGTGCACCGCGCGGTGGCGGCGACCCTCTAGTATGCGGCGGCGGACAGTCAGGGGCAAGGACACCGTCCGGCCCGAGACCGACCAAACCGTCAGGTCGCCCCCTCGGTCGCCACGACCATCGCCAGCTGGTCGCGACGCCGGGAACCGTCGAGGCGGCGCGCCGGGGGCCACGCCGACCTCACTCACCTTCTCCGCACCTGTTCCGTACCCCCGTGCCCCGTGCCTCCCATTCCGTACCAAAGGCTCCGATGGATCCCGAATCCGCCTCAGTCTCGAGACCGTCGTCGACAACCGGGGGCCATGCGGGTCCCTTGTCGGGCCGATCGCTCCCGAGAGTCCTGATCACGGCCGGCCCGACCCACGAACCGATCGACGAGGTGCGATATCTCGGGAATCGCTCGTCGGGTCGACTCGGGATGGAACTCGCCAAGGCCTCGGCTCGTCGAGGGTCGCCGACAACCCTGCTGCTCGGCCCCGTTCCGCTCGATCAGGACCTTCCCGCCGATGTCGAGGTGGTCCGATTCACGACCTCTCGCGATCTCGAGCAGGCCCTCGCTCGCCTCGGGCCTGGCGCCGACGTGCTGATCATGGCCGCCGCGGTGGCGGACCATCGGCCCGCGACGGTCCACAAGGGCAAGTGGCGCCGAGAGGCAGGCGAGGCATCGCTCGCGCTCGAAGTGGTCCCGGATCTCGTGGCCGGCTTCGCCGCATCGCGGCCTGAGATCGACGGCGCTCGTCGACCGTTCGTCGTCGCCTTCGCCCTCGAGCCTCGAGCCGAGCTCGAATCGTCCGCCCGCGCGAAGCTCGCACGCAAGGGCGTCGAGATGATCGTGGCGAATCCGATCGAGACGCTGGGCGCCGATTCCATCGAACCGATGCTGATCGCCGCCGACGGCCGATCGGATCGACCACGCCCGAATGGGATCGGCGTCTCGAAGAACGACTTCGCGACATGGTTGCTCGACCGAGTCACCGAGGCCCTCGCTGCCCCCATTCGAGGATCCTGACAGGCCTGCAGGCC
>JAFMML010000123.1 GCA_017859745.1 Planctomycetota bacterium | reverse complement strand
GCCGAGAAGCACCGCGAGATCTGCGAGGCCGCCATGCGCCTGCAGGACGCGCTTCGCCGCGCGTTCGCGGAGATCCTGCCGGACGACGTGGGCGCCCGAAGCGTCGGCCGCCGCCTCGGCGTGGACAAGATGCTCGGGTGGCAGGCCCTGCGCATCGCCACCTCGCCGGATCCGGCGGTCGTCGTCGCGGCGCTGCCCGGCGAGCGCGGCATGGCGAGCCTCTTCGAGTCGCTCGAACGCGAGGGGGTCTCGCACGACGTCCTGAATGAGGTGACCTCGGCCTCTTCGACCCTGCGATCGGTCTTCGAACGGCACGGCGTGTCCGCACGCGAGATCGTGGCCATCGCCACCGGCGGGCTGGACTCCGAGTCGCAGCGACGGCACTTCGCGAAGATGCAGAAACTGCACTTCGAGTCGAGCGTCGCGATGCGGGGCGAAGTGCTGAACGCCCACCTCAACATCTGGTTCGCGACCCCGAGCACGACCGAACCGTCCAAGATCACGCTTGTGAACGCATCCATGCTCGACGGCTTTCGGACGATCCGGCCCCTCGGGCCGCGTCTGGTGCATCGAGGCATCGCCGTCGATCGATCGGCGGAGGCAGGCGAGTGGGAGCGGTTGGACCGCATGGGACGAAACCCCGTGCCGTCGCTCGTTCCCGAGGCCAGCACCCCCGACCTTCGCCCCGGCACCCTGCAGGTCCGCTCGACCCCGAACGCCACGATGGTGCTGGCCGATCCCGATGCGAGCGCCGACGGCACGCTGACGTTGAGCTTCGCCGATCTGATCGATTCGATCGGGCCGATGCACGCGACGCCGGGCCATCGCACCGGCGCAGTCTCGGTGCAGGTCGCCTTTCCGGCGCGTCACCTCTACCTCGACGTCCTGTTCGACGAGACCCTGCCACCAGTGGAGCCGTCGGCGGCCCTCTACTTCACGCCGACGCATGGCGTGGAGTACGGCGAGCATGCGGAACTCCGGCGCTTCACCGGCAAGTTCGAGGCGAGGTTCGCGAGATCGCAGAAACTGCCCGCGGCCGCCAAGGTGGATCCCGAGAAGCATGCGGCCCTGCTCGAGCACGCGGCCGGCCTGATCGACCGTCCGCTCGAGGCGTTTCGCTGTTTCCGGATGCACATCGCCTATCCGCCGATCGCGACGCGGGCGGTGGTGCGCTGGCTGCTGCCGACGGCCTGAGCGGTGGGCGATCGCCTCTCGGCCCTCGGCCCGCGTCATCCGCCAGCGAGAGTCGTCACCGGTCCTTCGATCGCGAGAGTCCGCGTCGTTCGTTCGCCGGGCTTCGAACGGGTGCGGCTCGTCCCCGTGTCCGCTGGCGACACGACGGTCCGAATGCGGTTCGACGCGCGAGTCGAAGCACTCGTCCGCACCGACGTGTCGCCCCGAACGCGGGGCCTCACTCGCGCGGCGCCGAGGCGACCTTCCCCCGCCCCGCGTGTCGGACGTGTCTCGGCAACGTGACGTCCGTGGCCAGGCCGACCCGCTCGAGGATCCTGATGACGCCGTAGGTGAGGTCGATCTCCCACCATCGATGCTGATTCGTCGCGCTGGCCGGATCGTGGTGGTGGTTGTTGTGCCAGCCTTCGCCGACCGCAAGCAAGGCCACGACCCAGTTGTTCCGACTGTTCTCCCCGGTGTCGTAGCGCTGGTAGCCGAACAGATGGGTCAGGGAGTTCACCGACCAGGTGATGTGCCAGACGATCACGGTCCGCACCACGACGCCCCACAACAGCATGCTCGCTCCGTAGCGCCACGCGGTGGCCCAGTCGCCGCCGACGAAGCCGCCGATCCCCATGCCGACGGCGGTCAGGACCGCGGCGTGGGCGACGTAGATCCAGATCCACGCCGTGGTCTTCTCGAGTCGCATGTAGAAGGGATTCGAGAGGACGTCGGGCGCGTATCTGCGGTAGACCTCGACGCTGTGGGCCGCCGGATTCCTGACGACCAGCCAACCGACGTGCGACCAGAGGAATCCGGCCTTCGGCGAATGGGGATCGGGCTGTTCGTCGGAGTGGTGGTGGTGGTACCGATGGATCGCCACCCACTTGCCAGGGGTGTCCTGAAGACAGCAGATCGCCACGACGACGAAGCACCGCTCGAGCCATGCCGGCACCACGAAGCTCCGATGGGTCAACAGCCGGTGGTAGCAGAGGTTGATGCCCTGCCCGAAGAAGAACACCCCAACCACCATCGCGACGACCGCAGGCCAGGTGAAGAGCCAGGGGAGCATCGCGAGCAGCGCCGCCACGTGAAACAGGCAGATGGTGGTCGCATAGGGCCAGTGCACATCGCCGGGAACCACCAGATCCGGAAGCGGAAGACGTTCGTCGCGGTCTGAAACGGAAGGCGCAGCCGAGATGCCACGCGGGATCGATGAGGCCATTGGGGTTCCTGGGACGCGGTCCGAATCCGGAGGACAGTACCAGTCAGCGATCGAACACGTTCCACCAAGTCCCGATCGGACCTCACATCGCAGGCCACTCCAGTTCGACCATCGTGCACAGCACCGGATGCGCCACGACGACGCGATGACGTACGAAGTCGCCGGGTTCCCGGCCCAGCGAGGCCACCGCGCCGGCGACCGCCCGGGCGTGCAGGTCTCGCCCCGATGTCGAGAGATCGCCGAACGGGGGCGCCAGATCGTCGCACCGCTCGTCCCTCGAGAGCCCGTCCGACGAACCGGACCCCGGCATGTGGTGGTGATGCAGGTCGACGTCGGCGACCGAGTCGGTCCCGATCTGAGCGAGGATCGTCACCTGCGGGTCGTCCGTCGGGGCCAGCGAGCGATCGAACAGGACCTCGAGCATGAACTCGGTCGCGGGAATCCAGATCGGGGCCCCGAAGATCGTCGGATGCGGCCGTGCCTCGCCGCTCGCGGGCTCGGCGGCGAGGCCACTGGCGGAGACGACCAGATCGACCGGTTCCGCCGCGGTCGCGTGCGAACCGCGGAAGGCGATGTGCCCCTCCGGAGATCGCCCGAGTTCCCGCCTCGCGTCCGTCGAGAGCAGGTTCGAGGGTTCGAAGCCGGGCAGCGGATCCGGCGAACGCGGCAGCACCGTGCGGTCGGACGACATCACTCGATCGGGAGTCGGCAGCCACCACTCCGGCCCGGGCCGGATCCGCCGCAGGCCCGCGAATGTCGAGATGCCGATCGCCCGAATCGACCCCGTCCGGGCGTCTCCGCAGACGAGATAGCTCGTCGCCATCCCGCTCGCCGACGCCCCCCACAACAAGGCGTTGTTGCGCGTCTCCCGATCCCGATCGATCGCGTCGCCGTTCGAAGGCGTCACCTCGTCGGGGACGAGACTCCACAGGTCCTCGCGGGCAAGACCGCGACGATCCAGCTCGGCGAAGAGGTCCCCCACCGCGATCCGCAACGCCGCCACGTCGTCGGGCGCGGCCCCGGCGCGGACCAGAGCCGACATCAACCCCTCCCAACCCCGTGGGCCGGGAAACGATCGAAGCGTCGCGGGAGTCGCACCGTCGTTGGCCAGGCGAACGAAGCGCCAGGCGCTGGTCGTGCTGATGCCGAGGCGGCGGGCGACCTCGCGGGGCGCCGTGGCATCGGGCACCGCCCTGGCGATCGCTTCTCGACACGCCACGGCGAGGTTCGCAAGCCTCCGCGCCAGAGGATCGACGGCGTCTCGACCCGGATGATCACGATGATCACGATGATCACGATGGTCCGGATGATCAAGATGATCCGACGGGGCGTCGTTCACCGCGTCGCCCCCTTCGAACGCCGCGGCAACCGCCACCGCAGGGCGATGTTGGTCGAGAGCGGCGGATGGGCGACCGCCACGCGGTGCACCGCGAAGTCCGCAAGGCGGCGTCCGCTGTCGGCCGCCGCGTGTTCAAGCGCGGCGCGATGCCGGGACCGGCGGCGATCAGCCGCCGGCCTTGAACATGGCCGCGTCGATGATCG
>JAFMML010000020.1:28228-49168 GCA_017859745.1 Planctomycetota bacterium | reverse complement strand
ACGTCGTTCGCGGGCGGGGCCGGCGCATCGCGCCACCCCGCCCGCGTTGCGTTTCCGGCGGGAGCGGGACCTGGCGTATCGTGCCCGACTCGAGTCGGTCCGGTCGAGTCGTGGTCGATGTCGAGGGATCTGCCGCGGTTGCGCCTTCTCCCGAGTGAACGCCACACGGCTTCCAAGCGCGGCTCCTGCCGCCCCCAAGGACTCTCGTGCCCATGACTCCACGCCGTCGCCTGCTGCTGGTGGGTTGGGACGCCGCCGACTGGAAGATCATCCGTCCCTTGATGGACGCCGGGGCGATGCCCGCCATGGCCCGACTCGTCGGGGAGGGCACCAGCGGCAACCTCGCCACGCTCGAACCGCAGCTCTCGCCGATGCTGTGGACGAGCATCGCCACCGGCAAGATGGCCTACCACCACCGCGTGCCGGGCTTCACCGAGGTCGATCCACACAGCGGCAAGGTGGTGCCGGTCTCCGCAGCGACGCGTCGCGCCCGCACGCTGTGGGAGATTCTCGGCGAGCGCGGGCTCAAGAGCCACGTGGTCTCGTGGTTCGCGACCCACGGCGAGCGTGACGTCCACGGTTGCATGGTCTCGAACATGTACTGCCATGTGCGGGCGAAGGAGGGACAGGACCCCGACGACTACCCGCCCTCGCCGCCGGGCACCTATTGGCCGGAGTCGCTCCGCGAAGCGCTCGAACCGGTGCGGGTGAGCATTCACGACCTCGATCCCGACGAGATCATCCGCATGTTCGTGCCCGAGGCGGACAAGGTCGACCAGACCAAGGACCACCGTCTGGCGGCGCTCGGGCAGCATCTCGCCGAGACCTTCTCGGTGCACGAGGCGGCGACGCATCTGCTCGCCGAGCATCGGGACTGGGACTTCACCGCGGTCTACTACCGGGCGATCGACGAAGTCTGCCACCACTTCATGCCCTTCCATCCGCCGCGGATGGACGGTGTGCCGGAGGCCGACTTCGAGATCTACCGCCACGTGGTCACCGGCATCTACCGCCTGCACGACCTGCTGCTGCAGCGGCTGATGCAGCTCGCGGGTCCCGATGCCGCGGTGATGCTCGTCTCCGACCACGGCTTCCACAGCGACCATCTCCGCCCGCGCTTCACCCCGCGGGTGCCGGCGGGCATCACCGTGTGGCACCGGCCGCAGGGCGTGATCGCCGCGGCGGGACCGGGCTTCCGCCGAAGCGACCCGGTGTACGGGGCGCGGCTGCTCGATGTGGCCCCGACGGTGCTGCACTGGTTCGGGCTGCCGGTCGGCGCCGACATGGAGGGGCGGGTGCTCGAGGAGGCGTTCGATCCGCCCCGTCCCGTCGAGACGGTGCCGACCTGGGAGAAGCCCGGCGAGCCGCCGCGGGAGCGGGTCTCCTTCGGCGAGGACGCCGACCGCGCCCTGCTCGAGCAGTTCCAGGATCTCGGCTACATCGACGAGATTCCCGACGACGCCGGCCGCGCTGCCGAGGGGACCAACCGCGAGAACGACTGGAACATCGCCCGCGCGTGCATGCACGGACGCCGGTACGAGGAGGCGCTGCCGCTGCTTGAAGCATGCGTCCACGCCCGCCCCGTTCGCACCGACTACGCCCAGATGCTGGCGACCTGCCAGATGCGTCTCGGCCTGCTCGACGAAGCGGACGCCACCATCGTCGCGGCGGCGAACGTCTTCGATCGGACCGAGCAGGCGGACCTGATCCGCGCCTCGATCGCGCTCCAGAAGGGCGATGCCGAGGGTGTGGTCGCGATCCTCGAGCGCATTCGCGAGCAGTCGCCCGATCAGGTCGAACTGCAGGCGATGCTCGCCGAGGCGTGCCTTCGCCTCGAGCGCTGGGACGAGGCGGCGGCGGCGGCGCGCGAAGTGCTCGCCCGCGACGCGGACCACGCGCCGGCCCGGCTGACGCTGGCCCGCAGCGAACTCCATCTTGGACGCCCCGACGAGGCGATCGGACACGCCCTCGACGCGATCGGGCTGCAGTTCGGAAACCCCCTCGGACACTTCGTGGTGGGGCAGGCGCTGCTGGCCCAGGACCGCCCGGCGGAGGCGGAGACCGCCTTCACGAAGGCGATCACGCTCGAGCCGGGGTTCGTCGAGGGGTACCGAGGTCTCGCCGAGGCCCTTCGCCGATCGAATCGTCTCGCGGAGGCCGAGGCCGCCGATGCGGACGCGATTCGAATCGCCGCCGCCGAGACGCAGCGCACCGCCGAACGCAACGATCGGGTGCGTCGCGAGGCCCGCGTGCGGGCCGAGGCTCGCGCCGAGGCCGACCGCCTCCGCGCCGCCGAGACGCCGGCGGCCACCGCAGGCGACGAAGGCGCAACTTCCTCGTCAGGGGAGGCCGAAGCGCCGGAGAAGGAGTTCATCATCGTGTCGGGACTGCCGCGTTCCGGCACCTCGCTGATGATGCAGATCCTCCGCGCCGGCGGCGTGGCGCCGATGACCGACGAACAGCGGGCGGCGGACGAGGACAACCCCGAGGGCTACTGGGAGTGGGAGGAGATCAAGAACCTCCCCAAGGATCCCTCGATCCTCGAACGGGCCGAAGGCAAGGCGGTGAAGGTGATCTCGGCGCTGCTGCCGGCGCTGCCGACGCGCCATCGCTACACGATCATCTACATGGTCCGCCCGGTGGAGCAGGTGGTGGACTCGCAGGCGGTGATGCTCTCGCGGCGGGGCCGCTCCGCACGGACCGAGCGGGCGCAACTGATCGATGCGCAGCAGCGGCACAGCGCTCATGTTCGCGGTGTGCTGAAGCGCAGTGATCGGGTGCGACTGCTCGAGGTGTCGTATCCAGACCTCGTCGCCGATCCGAGCGGGACGATCTCGCAGCTCGCCGAACTGCTGCCGGGCGTGTTCCAACCGGGGCCCGAGGCGGCGGCGTGCGTGAAGCCGTCGCTCTTCCGGCACCGCGGCGGCGACGGATCGAACCCCTCGCCGCGATGAGGGGCAAGCGAGCCGCGAAGGCGGAGCGAGCGAGACCGAGGGGCCGTCGGGACGAGCATGGTGCGCGATGCGGATCTTGCGATTGCGGTCGTGGTTCGACCTGTTGCGGTCGCCGTCCGACGGTTGGGGCGCCCCTCCGTCATCTCTCTTCGCGAGATGCCATCTCCCCGGTGGAGCCGGGGAGGGGTTGCATGTCGCGGGATCGAAGCACGATCGATGTTCGGCGGCGCTGCGTGCGATCGCGCGCTGGTTCGCGCGTCAGGGCTGCGGTGGCGGATCGGAGACGTCGCGCTCCGCCGGACGGCCCACAAGGTTGATCGGAATGCCCGCCTGCTTCAGGCGATCCCACAGTTCCTGCAGGATCGGGGCCCGATCGACCGAGCCCGCGCCGTCGGCGATCGCGAGGTAGAGCACCGTCGCGGGATCGCGTTCCCGCGCGGCTTCGATGCGGGGCAGGGCCTCGTCGATCGTGATCGCCTCGCGGTCGAGGAAGAGCATGCCGTCGAGATCGAGCGACAGCGTCGTCGCCGGCGCCGGCGTCGCGGGACGGCCCGACACGAACTGCCGCAGTTCGATCGGCAGCAGATCCACGCGGACCATCAGCACCATCGAGTAGATGAAGAAGGTCAGCAGCAGAAAGATCACGTCCACCATCGGGGTGATCTCGACCCGCAGCTCGCGGTCGGGACGGCGCAGGCGAATCATCGATCCCGTCCCCGGCCCCGTTCGCGATCCCGTCCCCGGTGTCGGTGCGTCGCGGAGGCCCCGGCACCGCGGATGACACTCCGGCCATTCCCATCGCGAACGGTCCTGCGATCGGCGGGGCCATGATCAGGTTCTCGATCAGGTTCGCGATCGGACTCGCGATCGGCGTTGCGACCTCTCGGCGCCGGCCACCGCCATCCTGCGCCGGCGCTCGCCGTCGGACGACCCATCAAGGTCAGGATCCGTCGCCGTCGCCGCGTTCGTCGTCGCCGCCGGCATCCGCAGGCGTGCCGGCTCCGGCGGCGTCGTCTGCGACGGGCGCCTCGACGATGGGAGGTTCGTCCTCGATGGCCGGTTCGTCGGCCTCGGCGACCTCGGCGCCGATGCGGGCGGTCGCGACGAGGCGGTCGTCGCCCTTGATCCGCGCCACCCGGACGCCCTGGGTGGCCCGCCCGATCCGCGAGACGCTCGCCGCGGCGATCCGCACCACCATGCCGCCCTCGCTGACCAGCATCAGGCCGTCGCCGTCGCGCACGCAGCGGATCGAGACCACGCTGCCGTTGCGGCCCTCGGTGCGGATGTCGATGCGGCCCTTGCCGCCGCGGCTCTGCGGTCGGCTCGAGCCGTCCTCGCTGCGGACGAGGTACTCCTCGAGCGGCGTGCGCTTGCCGTAGCCGTGCTCGGTGACGGTCAGCAGGTCCGATCCCGCGTCGCAGCGGATGAGGCCGACGACCTCGTCGCCCTCGCGGAGGTCCATGCCCCGCACGCCCGCGGCGCTGCGGCCCATCACGCGGGCGTCGTTCTCGTCGAAGCGGATCGCCATCCCCGCCGAGCTCGCCAGCAGCACCTGATCCTCGCCCGAGGTGACCACCACGTCGATGAGGCGGTCGTCCTCCTGCAGGCCGATCGCGATGATGCCGCTGCGGTTGACGTTGCGGTAGTCCTTCAGGGCGCTCCGCTTCACGCGGCCCTTCGCGGTCGCGAAGAACAGGTAGTTCTCGCCCTTCTCGAAGTCCGCGATCGGCAGGAACGCGAGGATCCGTTCGCCGTCGCGCATCTCCAGCACGTTGACGATCGCCCGGCCGCGGCTGATCCGGGAGAGTTCCGGCAGCTGGTAGACCTTGATCTTGAAGACGCGGCCGGTGTTGGTGAAGCAGAGCAGATCGTCGTGCGAGGAGCAGACGAGCAGATGCTCGAGGTAGTCGTCTTCGTGGATGTCGCCGCCCTTGACGCCGGTGCCGCCGCGGCCCTGGGTGCGGTACGTGTCGAGGGGAAGTCGCTTGATGTAGCCCGCGTGGCTCACCGAGACCGCGACCGGGTGCTCGGGAATGAGGTCGCCGATGACGTAGTCCTCGGCCTCGCCCTCCTCGATGACGGTGCGGCGTTCGTCGCCGAAGCGTCGGCCCATCTCCTCCGCGTCGGCGCGGACGAGGCCGAGCAGGACCGTCGCGTCGCCGAGGATCTCCTCGAGCCGGGCGATCTCGACGGTGAGGTCGGTCAACTCCTTGACCAGCCGCGCGATCTCGAGGCCGGTCAGCTGGATCAGGCGCAGGGCGCCGATCGCCTCGGCCTGCGGTCGGGTCAGGGCGACGCCGTCGCCCGCGGCGGCCTGCTCGCGGAGGCGATCGGGGATCTCCGCGGCCTTGGGATGGTCGGCGGGGATCCGGAACCGCAGGGCCATCAGCTTCTCGATGGCCTCCTCGCGGGAGTCGCTCGAGCGGATCGCGGCGATCACCTCGTCGAGGTCGAGCACCGCAAGCACGAGCCCCTCGAGGCGGTGGGCCTGCTGCCGCGCCTTGCGCAGCTGGAACTCGCTGCGGCGGCGGATGACCTCGCGACGGTGTTCGATGTGGCTCTGGACGAGCTGCCGGAAGGAGAGCGTCCGCGGCTGGCTGTTGACCAGCGCGATGTTGATGATCGAGAAGGTGTGCTGCAGCGGCGTGAACTCGTAGAGCTGCCGCTCGACGACGTCGGGGTCGCCGCCCCGCTTGAGCACCACGAGGATCCGCGTGGCCGCGTCGCGGCCGGAGTGGTTGCGGACCTCGGAGATGTCGGGGATCCGACCGCTCTTGGCCGCATCGACGATCTTCTCGATCAGCGTGGACTGGTCGACCTGGTAGGGGATCTGGTCGATCACGATCGCGTCGCGGCCGCCGACCTTGTCCTGGTGCACGGTGCCCCGCACGATCACGCGTCCGCGGCCGCTGGAATACGCCTCGACGATGCCGCGGCGCCCCATGATCCGGCCGCCGGTGGGGAAGTCCGGACCCGGCACGATCTCGAGCAGGCGATCGAGTCCGATCTCCGGGTCGTCGATCATCGCGACGATCGCGCGGGAGATCTCGCCGGCGTTGTGCGGAGGGATCGAACTCGCCATGCCCACCGCGATGCCGCTCGATCCGTTGCAGAGCAGGTTCGGGAACTTGCCCGGAAGGACCGTCGGCTCCTCGAGGCGCTCGTCGTAGTTGAGCTTGAAGTCGACGGTGTCCTGATCGAGGTCCTCGAGCAGCTGCGTCGCCACCGCGGTCATCCGGGCCTCGGTGTACCGCATCGCCGCCGGCGGATCGCCCTCGATCGAGCCGAAGTTGCCCTGCTTGTCGACGAGCAGGTACCGGGTCTTCCACCACTGCCCGAGGTTGACGAGCGTCGGGTAGATGACGCTCTCGCCGTGGGGGTGGTAGTTGCCGGAGGTGTCGCCGGCGATCTTGGCGCACTTGATGTGCTTCTTGCCCGGCGACAGGTTGAGGTCGTTCATCGCGACGAGGATGCGTCGCTGGCTCGGCTTGAGACCGTCGCGGACGTCGGGCAGGGCCCGGTCCATGATGGTGCTCATCGCGTACGTCAGGTAGCTGTCGTGCAGCTCGCGATCGATTTCGAGATCGACCACGCGGTCCCGCGGCGCCTCGGGCAGGGACGAGTTGTCGGGCGTCGTGGGGTCGGTCATGCGGTCGCGAATCTCGCCGGGAGAGGCCGTGGCGGAAGGGGCGTCGGGCCGCTCCGCCGGGCCTTCGAATCGGGTCGGAGATTGTAGGAAAACCGCGGCGTTCCGGCAGCGTTCGTGCGGCCTTTGGAGCTCTTCGATCCACGGCGATCGCCGGGTTCGGATGCTCCGGCGTCGGCCTGGGGATCAGGGGCCTTCCGAAGCTGGATGGGCGAGGGGGCGAGGCCTCAGGTGCAGCAGAAACTCGAGGTTTCCCGCACCTCCGCGGCCCCGACCGCTCTTGCCGCCCCGGATCGGCGATTCGATCCGCCCCGCGAGTTCGAATCCGAGTTCCGGAAGCGTCGGCAGCAGGTCCTCGAGCACGCGATGGGCGTCCTCGTCGGGCAGGCGACCGCGGTCGAGCCGCTCCCGATCGGCACGGGGGATCTCGTAGTTGGGCTTGACCAGACTGACCACGTCGCCGCCCTCGCGAACCCAGCGGCGAGCCGCGGGCAGGGCGAGACGCTGGGGGGTCCACCCGAGGTCGATCGCCACGAACTGCACGCCTCCCTCAGGCGGGTCCGCGTGCAGGGCGTTGGTGCCCTCCCGCGCCTCGACCCGTGGATCGCTTCGAAGGCGCCACGCGAGGATGTTGCGTCCGGTGTCCACCGCGACGACGTGCCCGGCTCCGCGCTCGAGCAGGCATTCGGTGAAGCCGCCGACGTGGCAACCCAGGTCGGCGGCGTCGTGGCCGGCGACGTCGATCGAGAAGGACTCGAGCGCCGCGTCCAACTTGTCGAAGGCCCGGGAGACGCGGCTCGGCGGGGGCGGCGGCGTGCCGGGTCGGGGGACCGGCGAGGGAACGCGCTCGTCCGCCTTCGGAGGCCGGCGCTTGCCGCGGCCCATCTTCAGGATCGTCCGCCGCGTCCGCCGCCCACGCAGAGTTCCGCGAGGCGCTCGCGGGAGACGCCTTCGGCGGGGACGCCCACGACGGCGATCTTCGCGCGGTCCGCCGCGGCGAGCACCGCCGGCTTGTCGACGAGGATCACCCGGCCCACGCCCAACGCGAGGCAGCCGCCTCCGGCCTTCGCAAGGTTCTCGATGGTCGCGACGCCGACGGTCGGCACGTCCGAGCGGTTGTCGTGCCCGTCTCGGGCGGTCTTCAGCAGGCACCATCCCCCGAGGCGCGAGAGCGATCCGGCCCGCTCGATCACTCGGTCGGTGCCTTCGGCCGCCTCGACCGCCACCACGTCGCCGGCGCGGACGGCGATGGTCTGGCCGACGTCCATCTGCGCGACCTGGCGGAGGATCGGCCAGCCCATGTCGACGTCGTCGAGCTGGCGGGCGGTCGGCGCGATCCGACCCATGGAGCCTTCGGTCGCCATCTGATCGGGGATGTAGGTGGTCGAGTCGATGAGGCGCACTCCGCCGTCGAGGAGTTCGTCCGCGACCGCCGCAAGCAGCACCGACGAGCGGCGGTCCGGCCCCCGCATGCGACGGTACCAGAAGCGGATGGCCCGGAAGTCCGGCAGTTCGCGCAGGATCGCGATGGGGTCGTGCATGCGCAGCTTGCTGACACGACCGACCATGATCGCCTCTCGCACGCCCATGCGACGGGCCAGTCGACACCACTGGCCGAGCTTGATGGTGCCCGCCACGGCGAATCGGTCGCACAGGTCCGGCAGCACCGGATCGAAGTGGCCCCGCAGACCGATCCCTGCGACCTCCCTGCCGGTTGCGCGGATGCCGCGGGCGATGATGACCGGCAGTTCGCCACCTCCGGCGATCACGCCGATGGGGGCGTCTCCGACGTGGCTCCGACTCGAAGGATCGTGGCGCTCGGGCACGCGGGGATTCTCGCCGAGATGGCTCCCCGAGGCGAATGCTGACCGGCTGGACGGAGCCCGGCGGGCCGCGGTGCTCAGGCGCCCGGCTCGTCGGGCGTCTCGTCCGGGGGCTCGTCCGGGGGCTCGGGAATCCGGCCCATCGGCAGGAACCGCTGCGGGTCGATCTCGACCGGCGGAGCGTCGAGCAGCCAGTCGATCACCACCGAGGGATCGGGATCGACCGTGAACAGCTCCTTCACGGCCGGCTTGATGAAGCGGTGCTCGATCCCATGCTCGATCATCGCGACGAGCGGGTCGAAGTACCCCGCGTCGTTGACGATCCCGATCGGCTTGGCGTGCTCGCGCAACTGCCGCCCGACGAGCGTCTCGAAGAACTCCTCGTAGGTGCCGAGGCCCCCCGGCAGCACCAGGAACGCGTCCCCGAGCTCGACGAGCAGGCGCTTGCGCTCGCGCATGGTCTCGACGACCCGCAGCTCGTCGCAGCCGTCCCAGCCCTGCTCCTGATCGAGCAGGTGCTTCGTGATGATCCCGGTGACGCGTCCGCCCCGGGCGTGGAGGCTGCGGGCGACTTCCCCCATGAGTCCGATGCCGCCGCCGCCGTAGACCAGATCGATGCCGCGGTCGGCGATCAGTTCGCCGACGCGCCGGGCGGTGTCCGCGAACTCGACGGCGAGATTCGTGGAACTTGCGCAGTAGACCGTGATCGCCTTCATGATCGGACAGTCTGACGCTTCCCGCGCCGGCGACAAGTCCGGGTCGCTTCGGATGCGGCGCCGCCTCGTACACTCCGGCGGTGATCTCCGCGATCCTCCTGCTGCCGGTCGTCGCCTTCCTGATCGCAGCACCGCTGACGGCGGTGCTTTCGAGACTCGGCAGGCGACTGGGCACCCTCGACTCCCCGGGAGCCGCGGGCCACGACAAGGTCCTCCGCGAGGTGCCCAACATCGGGGGCATCTCGATCGTCGCGGCGACGCTGCTTCCGGTCGCGGGAGGCCTGCTGCTTCTGACGGCCGCGCCGGATTCGATCGTCGAGCGCCTGCCGGCGCTCGAGGGCTACCGGCATCGCGTCGAGGCGGCGATCGGCCCGGCGTGGGGACTCGTGGCGTGCACGTTGGCGATCCACCTGCTCGGGGTGTGGGACGACCGCCGCAGCCTCGGACCGCTGATGAAGCTGCTCGTGCAGGCGGCGCTCGCGGGCGTCGTCGCGGGGCTTCTCGACACGCGGATGCTGACGATGCTGGACGAATGGGGCGTCGCGGGGAACCTGCTGTCGCTGGCGCTCACGGTCGTCTGGATCGTCGCGGTCACCAACGCGATCAACTTCCTCGACAACATGGACGGCCTCGCGGGCGGGATCGCGGCGATCGCGGCGGCGGCGCTGCTCGCGGCGACCCTGCTCGCCGAGCAGTGGTTCGTGGCGGCGGTGCTCGCATGCCTGCTGGGTGGACTGCTCGGGTTTCTCGTCTTCAACGTGCCGCCGGCACGGATATTCATGGGTGACGGCGGCTCGCTGCCGGTGGGATTCCTGCTCGCGACGCTCGCGCTCCGCACGACCTACGTCGATGCGGCGGATCCGGAGTTCGCGCTCGGTGGCGCGTGGTACGGCGTGTTCATGCCGTTGCTGGTGCTGGCGATTCCGCTCTACGACCTCGTGGCGGTGTCGGTGATCCGGCTGCGCGAGGGGCACATGCCGTGGGTGGGGGATCAGCGGCACCTGAGCCATCGCCTGCTGTTGCGCGGCATGACCCCGTGGCGGGCGGTGCTGGCGATCTGGGCCCTCGCGGCGGTGCTGGCGGTGTCGGGCATCGTGCTCGGTTCGCTGCGGCCGTGGCAGGCGGTGCTGGTCGGCGGTCAGGCGTTGGCGGCGCTGGGGGTTCTGGCGATGCTCGAGCGGTTCACCGAATCCGGTACGGCACGCGATCGGCCATGAGCGGCGCGTCATGAGCGGTGGCGACCGGCTGATTCGTCTCGGCGTCTCGGGACTGGCTGCCGCCGCGGTGGCCCGAAGCGCGACCATGCTGGTGCCGTCGCGCTGGTTCGACGTCGATCCGGCCCTCACGCCCGGGGCCATCGAAGGTCTCGGTCCCGAGGGAAGCCTCGCGCTGGATGCGATGCTGCTGGCCTCGAGCGCCGCCATCCTGCTTGGCCGACTTCGCGCCGGACGCGGTCTCGATGCGATCGCGGTGCTGCTTGCGGCGATCCCGGTGCCGGTGCTGGCCTGGCACGGCGCGTTGAACGGCGAGGCCGACCTCGAGCAGATCTGGAGAGGCGCGTCGCTCGTCGCGGCGTGGTTCGGGTTCGTGGCGGTGCTGCACCTGCGGGATCGGCCCGACGAGCGGATGCTGCTGGCGGCGGGCCTGCTTGCCGCCGCGGTGCCGTGGCTCGCACGCGGCGCCGAGCAGTGGTTCGTCGAACATCCGCGCATGGTTGCGCACTTCGAGACCCACCGGGCCGAGGTGCTGGCCTCGTTCGGTTGGGGCGAGAACGACGAGGCGGCACGGCTCTACGAGCGTCGCCTGCGGCAGCGCGAGATGTTCGGCTGGTTCGGCCTTTCGAACGTGTGGTCGGCGGCGGTGGCGGCGTGCGCGGTCGCGTGGGCGCGGCTCGCGGTGGCGACCCGCGGTCGAGCGATCGAGAGCGGCACCGTCGCGGTCGCGGTGGCGATCGCCCTCGCCTGCGTCGTCGGCATCCTCGCCAACGGATCGAAGGGCGGACTCGCCGCGCTCGCGGCGGGACTCGTCTTCGCGTGGGTTGCGCCGCGCCTGGGCCCGCCGTCCCGACTCGCGTTGGCGGCGATTCCGATCGGCCTGCTGGCGATCGTCGCGCGAGGGCTGCTGCCGGAGGGCCTGCTCGGCGAGCGGAGCCTGCTCTTTCGCTGGCACTACCTGCAGGGGGCGTGGGCGACGCTGGTCGAGCATCCCCTGGGCGTCGGGCCGGCTGGATTCCAGGAGGCGTACCTGCTGCACAAGCCCGAACGGAGTCCCGAGGTCGTGCAGAGCGCCCACTCGATGTTGCCCGATGCGCTGATCGCGGGAGGCGCGTTCGCCGTCGCCTGGGCGGCCTTGCTGTTCCGCGGCCTCTGGCGAGGCGGCGCCCTGCCGGCGGCGATCGACGAAGGCTCCGACGGCGTGCCTTCGCGTCCGCTCGGGCCGCTGCTGCTCGTCGTGGGGGTCGCGGTTGCGGTCTCCGTGATGGCCACGCCCGCGTCGTCCGGCTCGTTCGGCGTCGACGCGATCGGGCGCTGGGTCGGGATCCTCGCGATGCCGCTGGCCGGTCTCGCCGGGTGGACGATCCTGCGCGCGGTGCCCGCGGCGATCGTCTCGGCGGCGCTCGCGGCCGCAGCCTTCACGCTGCTGCTGCAGGGCCAGATCGAGACGACCTTCTTCAATCAGGGCGCGATGGCCTGGGCGCTCCTTCTCGTCGGACTGGCTGGAGGAGCGAAGGTCCCGCTCGGCGCGCCCGGAGCGCGACCCGCCGTGTGGTCGTGGTCGCTGGCGCTGGTCCCCGCGGTCCTCGCGACGATCGTGGTGGCCGGGCCGTTCCGCAGCGCCCTCGAGGCGGAGCGGACGTTGGAGGCCGCCGCCGCGCCCCTGGAGGCGAGCTGGGAACGCCGCGATCGCGGTGAAGCGATCGATTCGGCGGAGTTCCTCGAGGCCCGGCGACTGGCCGCGACGCGGCTCGAGTCGCTGGTCCTTTCGGAGAGTCCTGCGATGGACCGCGCGGCGTCGCTCGCGATCGAGCAGCGCATCGCGATGTCGCGGCAGGCCTCGGATGCAGCCTCGCGTCGCGATGCGGCGGTGGCGGCCTTGACCCTGGCGGAGGACCGGATCGCGAGGCTCGGCGATTCGGTCGGGCGCCTCTCGGATCGGCTGCGGGCCCTGCGGGCGGTTCGCGAAGCCGATCCCGTGTCGGTGCCCGCATCGCGCATGATCGAGTCGATCGTCGCGCTGATCGCCCTTCAGCCGCAGGACGTCTCGCTGCATGTCGACTGGGGCGAAGGCGCGTTGGAGGCCGGCGACGTCGAGAGTGCGCGGCGGGCGTGGCGGCGGGCGCTCGAACTCGACGAGGCCCTCGAACTGGATCCGCTCGTGCGGATGCCGGCGTCGCAGCGGTCCGAGATCGAGGCGCGAGTCGCCGGGATCGAATGAACCGGATCGGTCCGTCGGAGTTCGCTCAGGCGCCGCGCCGGCAGGCGACCTCGCCGATCGAGCGCCGGTAGCGGATGCCTCGCTCGGTCGGGAAGAGCGCGATGCCTTCGGCGCGGAGACGCGGCGCGTCGCGTTCGAAGTAGCGATCGAGACCCGTCCGGTCCGCGAAGCGGTAGCGAACCTCCACGACGGCCGGAGCGTCCGCTTCGGTCTCGATGGCGACCACCTCGGCGTCGATCGCGCCCGCGTCGATCACGTCGGCGAGGTGCCCGTCCCGAAGCCACGCGACCCACTCCTCGGCGACCGACGCATCGTCGAACTCCGCGATCACGGTGTAGCGGATCGGATGTTCGAGGTTCACGCGTCGCCTCCGCGCCTCGCCGCGGCGATCGCGTCGAGGACCTGCGCCGGGGTGTAGGCGTCGCTCTTGAAGACCTCCTCGCCGCTCGGCGAGAGGACCACCAGCAGCGGGATGGTCAGGCGTCCCGAGGCGCGAAGGAGTTCGTTGCCCGCCTCGTTGTTGCCGGTCAGATCGACCTTCATCGCGACCACGCCCTCGCCGTTCAGCGCCGCGGCGACCTGTTCGGTCGCGAGCACCGTCGCTTCGAGCGTCTTGCAGTTGAGGCACCACTCGGCGGTGAAGTCCAGCACGACCACGTCGCCGTCCTCCTGCGCCTCGGCGAGGCGCTCGGGCGTGTAGTAGGTCCAGTCGATCGGACCCTTGTCCGTCATGCGGATCGCGACCAGCAGCGAGGCGGCCAGGATCAGTGCGCCGAGACCGCCGAAGACGACGCGAGGCCCGGTCCGTGGCGTGATCCGGAAGGTCCGCACCAGCATCAGGAGCCCCGCCGCCGCGGCGACCAGACCCACCACCCACCAGTACAGGCGGGAGGGCGGGGTCGGAGGTTCGACGAGAAGTCCGCTGAGACCGGCTCCCGCGAAGTACGCGGCCGCGGCCAGCAGCAGCAGTCCCATGACCTGCTTGATCAGGTCGCTCGCCGGGCCGGTTCGCGGCATGTTCCTCACCAGCGAGGGGAACGCCGCGAGGATCAGGTACGGGAAGGCCATGCCCACGCCCACCGCCCCGAACACCAGCAGCACCGTCGCGATCGAGCCGGTGACCGCCCAGACCACCGCGGAGCCCATGAAGGGTGCGGTGCAGGGCGTCGAGAGCACCGCGGTCATGATGCCGAACCCGAACGAGCCCACGAGGGTGTCGTGGCGGGGTTCGATCATGTAGAGCGCCTGCGGCAGGCGGATCGTGAACACGCCCATCATGCCGACCGCGAGGGCCGCGATGACCACGCCGACGCTGATGGTGAAGATCGGCGACTGGAAGAGCTGGTTGGTCGCGGTGAATCCGCTGATCGACGCGACCGCGACGCCCAGGCCGAGCCAGAACGCGACCACGCCGAGACTCATCGAGAGGCCCAGCAGGAAGCAGCGGCCGCGGTTCCCCGCCGCCTGCGAGAGGGCCATGATCTTCAACGGGATCACCGGCAGCACGCACGGGGTGAAGTTGAGCAGCAGGCCGCCGGCCGCCGCGAGCAGCAGCAGCAGCAGGAACCCGGCCCCACGGATGTCCACCGAAAGCGAGAGTCCGAACGCATCGAAGTCGACGACCTCCGGAGCCGCCTCGCCCGAGCGGATTCGCCCGAACACGCCCGGATCGAAGCCCGCGAAGGTCTCGCCGACGTCGGAGGCGGTGCCGGTCGATTCCCCGATCGCGATCGGCGTCCGAAGCTCAAGCGTCGCCGGTTGCATGCAGGTCGAGTCGTCGCACGCCTGGAATCTCAGCGAGACGACCAGTTCCCCCTCGCCCGCGGGTGCCGAGGCGGTCGCGGTCAGGGGCAGGTAGAGGATCGATCTCCCCTCGAAGACCGCGTAGCTCGCCGGGCCGTCGCCGAGGTCGGCGGTGATCAGGTGCGGCTCGGGCCACTGGACGAATCCCGAATGGGCGACCACGCCGTCCGGCAGGGCGAGGATCTCGATCTGGGTCTCGATCGCGCCGTCGAACTCGATGGCACCTTCGAGTTGGGCGCCCGGCTGGGTCCACAGATGCCACCCCGTCGCGATCTCGAGCACGACCGCGATCGGCAGATCTCCGCCGGGGGCGACCGAGTCGCGGGCCGGCACGAGACGGGCCTCGAGGACGTCCCGCGAATCGCCGAAGACCGACTCGACCGGAGCCCGGTCGAATCCGCCCAGACCCTTCCCCAAGCCCTGTCCGAAGTCGATTTGCGCGAACCCCGCCGGGGTCGCAAGGGCGACGGCGATCAGGCCGGCGGCGGCGAAGGAGGCGGGTTCGGAGGTCCGTCGGAGCATGGTTGAAAGCCTGGAATGGTCCTGCATCGGTCGCTGAGCGTAGGTTCGTCCCGCCCCTTGGGGGGTGCCAGGGGTCCGGCAGGAAGGGGCGGTTCGGGGGACGGCCGTCGCCGGGGCGGCGCTCGGCGGTGCGGTGATCGGGAAAACGGCCGAATCCTCGTTGGTGCCAGCATTGACCATCGTCGCGCGGGATCGATACACTCCGCGATCCGCCGGCAACGGTGCCGGTGGGTGTTCGTCGTCCACCTCTCTCCGCGACCCGCCGCGCGCTCGACTCATGCGAAGCACCACGCCAGGCATGAATCTCGGACCTGCGACCGTGTTCGGACCCTGGGCATGAGGCCCGGGGGCGGTCATCGCGGAGACCGGTCGGCACCTGCCGCCCGGACGTGCACGGAGGCCGCGATGTCCTGACCCGCCTCGCGAGGTCAAGGTCGATTCGGACGCCCGATCCCCGAAAGGAGGTCGCGGCCGAGTCGAGGACGACGGGCCACGGGCGTCATCGGACGCCGGTGGCCCGTGAGCGTTTCAGGATCCTGCCCGTCGCCACGGCGACCATCACAACCCGACAACCCGAACCGACGACCACATCATGAACTCCGAAACCCTCCGCATCCTCGACTCGATCGCCCGCGACCGGAACATCGACCGCGAGCTGCTCATCAACGATCTCGAGCAGGCGATGGTCAGCGCCGCCCGCAAGCACTTCAACAGCCTCGATGCCGAGGAGTTCGGCTGCGAGATCGACCGCATCTCGGGCGCCATCACCATCTGGCGCAACCATCTCGACGGAGAGCGCGAGGACATCCCGCTCGAGCGTCTCGGCCGCATTCCGGCGCAGACGGCCAAGCAGGTGATGATCCAGAAGTTCCGCGAGGACGAGCGAAACAGCCTGCTCGAGGAGTTCTCCAAGCGGCAGGGCGAACTGGTCACCGGCACCGCCGCCCGCTACGAGGGCGGCGCGCTCGTGGTGCAGATCGATCGAGCCGAGGGCTTCATGCCCCGGTCCGAGCAGATTCCCGGCGAGCAGTTCCACCCCGGCGACCGCGTCCGCTGCCTGATCCTCGACGTCCGCGACGCGGGCCATCAGGTCAAGATCGTCCTGAGCCGCGGCCATCCCGACTTCATCCGCCGCCTCTTCGAGACCGAGGTTCCCGAGGTCAGCGAGCGGATCATCGAGCTCAAGGCGATGTCCCGCGAGCCGGGCTTCCGCACCAAGGTCGCGGTCAGCTCGATCGACTCGAAGGTCGACGCGGTCGGCGCGTGCGTGGGCGTCCGGGGCAGCCGCATCCGCAACATCGTCGACGAGCTCGGCGGCGAGAAGATCGACATCGTCCGCTGGAACGAATCCAGCCAGATCCTCATCGCCAACGCCCTGAAGCCCGCCGAGGTCGAGGAGGTCAGCCTCTGCTTCGAGCTCGGCCGCGCGACCATCATCGTGCGCGAGGACCAGCTCTCGCTGGCGATCGGGCGCCGCGGACAGAACGTCCGCCTCGCGGCGCGGCTCACCGGCTGGGACATCGACATCCTCACGCCGGTGGAGTTCGCCAAGGGCCTCGAGATCCTCGAGCAGACGGTCCGACCGATCGAGGGCGTCACCGAGGACATCCTCGATCGCATGGGGGCCCTGGGCATGATCAGCGTCTTCGACGTCGAGGAGCTCGGCGAGGAGGTGCTTCGCGACGAACTCGGACTCGACGAGGAGGTCGCGGTCACGCTCGTGGACATCTGCTCGGAGAAGGCCAAGGAGGTCGCCGAGCAGCAGGCCCGCGAGAAGGAGGAGGCCGAAGCCCGTCGTGCCGAGGAGGAGGCCGCCGCCGGCGCCGTCCTCGGTGGCGGGGCAGGCGACGGCGAAGGCTCCGCGGCGACCGACGAGGCCGCCGAAGCCGCAGCGGCATCCATCCTCGGAGGTGGCGGCGGAGACGAAGCCTCGGCCGACGTCGCATCGACCTCGGACGAGTCGACCCCCGAGTCCCGAGACGCCTGATTCCACGTGCGCGGGCTTCGCCCGTCGCTTGACGTGTTCCGTTCGAATCGTTCGAACCGCACGCCCCGTCCGTTCCACCGCTCGCCCGTCCGTTTCACCGGCAGGAGCAACCCTTGTCCAAGAAGGCCCAGCTTCGAATCCACCAACTCGCCAAGGAGATCGGTGTCGCATCCAAGGACATCGTGGCGAAGTGCCAGGCGGAGGAGATCCCGGACATCACCAACCACATGTCGCCGGTGACGGTGGGCCTCGCCCAGACGATCCGCGAGTGGTTCGGCTCGGCAGAGGGCGGCGTGGCGACGGCGGTGGAGACCGCGGAGAAGGTCGACCTCGACGCGCTCGCCCCTCCACCCAAGCCGGCCCGCAAGAGGGCGGCGAAGAAGAAGGCCACGTCCGCGAAGGCGACCGAGGTCGAAGGCGAGGGCGACGAGAAGCCGGCGAAGAAGACCACCCGCAAGTCGACGGTCGAGGTCGCGGCCGAGGCCGACGAGTCCACTGCCGGTGACGCCGCCGTCGAGACGCCGTCCGCCGTGAAGGCTCCGGAGTCCGACGGCGTCGACGAGTCCGCAGGCGCTGCGACGGCCGAACCGGCGGAGAAGGCTCCCGCCGCGCCCGCGCCAGCGTCCGCACCCAGGATGAACGTTCCGAGCCGGCCCAAGGTCGTGAAGCCGGTCGGCCCGAAGGTCGAGCCCAAGCGGGTCGAATTGAGCGGCCCCCGGGTCATCCGCATCGAGGAGCCCGAGCATCTCCCGGCGCCGCGGCCTCGCCGCACGCCCGGTGGGCCGGGTGGCCCCGGCATGCCCGGCGGGGCGGGAGCGCCCGGTGGTGGGGTGCCGAACCGCGGCGTACGCGACGATCGGGGCAAGACCCGGACCCCGCGACGCCGCGACGGCGCAGGTCGCAGCGGTCGCGCGGGCGAGGAGAGTGGTCGCTTCGAGCCGTGGCGCGAGCAGGATCTCGCCGAGCGCGAGCGTCGCCTCCAGGGCGCCGGCGGCTTCTTCCGCAAGCACCGACGCGACGCCAAGGGGCGGGGCGACCAGTCCTCCGGCGGCGGCGGACGCGCTCAGACCGCGAGGGAGATCGGCGGCGAGGTCACCGTCAACGAGCCCGTGACCGTGCGCGAACTCTCCGAGGCGACCGGCGTCAAGCAGGCGGAGATCATGAAGCGCCTGCTGCTGATGGGCACGCCCATCACCGTGAACAGCGCCATGGACACCGAGCAGGCCATCGAGGTGATGATGGAGTTCGGGATCGAACTCAAGGTCACCCCGCGGCCCTCCGCGGCGGAGGTCATCGAGCAGCGCTTCGTCGATCGCGAGCCGGTCGACGTGAAGCCGCGGGCGCCGGTGGTGACGATCCTCGGCCACGTCGACCACGGCAAGACCTCCCTGCTCGACCGGATCCGAAATGCGAACGTCGCCGCGGGCGAGGCGGGCGGCATCACTCAGGCCACCAGCGCCTTCCAGGTGCCGGTCAAGGCCGGCAACCGCGATCGCGTGGTCACCTTCATCGACACCCCGGGGCACGAGGCGTTCACCTCGATGCGGGCCCGCGGCGCGAAGGTCACCGACATCGCGGTGCTCGTGATCGCCGCCGACGACGGCGTCATGCCGCAGACCATCGAGAGCATCAACCACGCCAAGGCCGCAGAGGTCCCGATCGTGGTCGCGCTCAACAAGATCGACAAGCCCGAGGCCACCGAGGGCAACATCCAGCGGATCTTCGGCCAGCTCGCCGAGCAGGGCCTGAACCCCGTCGAATGGGGTGGCGAGACCGAGGTCATCAAGACCAGCGCCATCACCGGCGACGGCGTCCAGGATCTTCTGGACATGCTCGACTACCAGGCCGAGCTTCGGGATCTGAAGGCCGACATCGGCGGCCGCGCCGTCGGCACGGTGCTCGAGGCCCAGATGGAGGAGGGGCGAGGTCCCGTCGCCCGCCTGCTTGTGCAGGAAGGCACGCTCAAGAAGGGCGACTTCGTCGTGGTCGGCCGGGGCTTCGGTCGTGTCCGCGACATCGTCGACGACCACGGCAAGCGGATCCCCGAGGCCGGACCTTCGACGCCGGTGGCGATCAGCGGCATCGACGAACTGCCCGACGCCGGCGACCGCATCTACTGCGTGGACAGCCTCAAGGATGCCGAGGCCGCCGCCGAGGAGCGACGTCGCCTCGACCGCGAGCGCGAACTCGCGGTGCCGCGGGTCACCCTCGACAACATCTTCGAGAAGATGCAGGAATCCGAGCGCACCGAGCTGCCGCTGGTCGTCAAGGCCGACGTGCAGGGATCGGTCGAGACCCTGCGGGCGCTGCTGGGCAAGCTCGGCGGAGACGAGGTGGACGTCTCGGTCAAGCACATCGCCGTCGGCGGCATCAACGAGAGCGACGTGGCTCTGGCCCAGGCGACCGGGGCCATCATCCTCGGCTTCAACGTCACGAGCTCGTCGCGTGCCCGTCAACTCGCCGAGAACAAGGGCATCGACATCCGCCTCTACGAGGTGATCTACCAGCTGACCGACGACGTCGAGAAGGCCGCCCGCGGTCTGCTGGCGCCGGAGATCAAGCTGGAGGTCCTCGGCCACGCCGAGGTGCGAGCGGTCTTCCGCATCACCAAGGTCGGCATGGTCGCCGGTTGCTACTGCACCGACGGCGTCATCGAGCGCAACAGTCAGATTCGCGTCACCCGCGACGGCATCGTCGTCGAGTCGGATCGCCGCCTCGAACAGCTCAAGCGGTTCAAGGACGACGTCAAGGAGGTCCGCTCGGGCCAGGAGTGCGGCATGAAGATCGTCGGCTACGACGACATCCGCGAGGGCGACATCCTCGAGTGCTACAAGAGCGTGGAGGTGGCCCGCACGGGCTGACCCGGCATGGAGGACTCGCAGCAGCCGGACGAGTCGCGACGCGTCGGATCCTTCGCTCTGCCGCCTTCGCGGCGTGAGGAGGGCGGTTCTCGTCGCCTGCAGGTGGGCGCGCTGCTCCAGCGCTGTCTGCAGGATCGTCTCGTCAAGGGGCTCAACGATCCCCGGTACCGCGGCATGGTGTCGATCCTCGAGGTGCGGGTCTCGCCCGACCTCGCCGAGGCGACGGTGTTCGTCTCGGTCCTGCCCGCCGAACGCGGGCCGCTGACCGTGGCGGCGCTCGTCCACGCCCGCGGACATCTCGCCACCCACCTGCTCAAGGCGACGCGACTCCGACGGGTTCCGCGCCTCGAGTTCCGCCTCGACGACCGACTCAAGAAGGCCGCCTCGCTCGAGTCGGCGATCCGCGCGGGGGTCGCGGACGCAGACCTCGATGCGGCCGAAGACGCTTCCCTTCCCACGACGCCGCCCGACGCCGGCACCGACGAGGTGCGAGATCACGCGGGTGGAGATGGAGGTTCCACCACGTGAAGGCTCCCGCCGGCAACCGAAACAAGCTCGCGTCGATTCTCAAGAAGCATGCTCCTGCGGAGATTCCGCAGCACCCGATCTGGAGCGAGGAGTTCGCGGGAGATCCGGTGGCGCTGTTCGTCCACTCGATCCTCGCGTGGGAGGCGCCGCTGGCGATCGCGGACGCCGCGTTCGAGAAGCTCTCCAGGCAGCTCGTCGACTGGAACGACCTTCGAGTCTGCCTCGTCGACGAGACCATGGAGATCGTCGGACCCCGCTACCCCAACGCGTTCCGTCGGCTGCTCCTGCTGCGGACCTCGCTGACGGCGATCTACAAGCGTCAGCACGAGGTCGACCTGCGGCATCTCTCCGCCGCGGGCAAGCGCGAGGCGCGGGCCTACCTCGAGGCGATTCCCGAGGTGCCGTCGTTCGTGGCCCATCGCACGCTGCTGCTGGGCTTCGGCAGCAGCGTGATGCCGATGGACGCGAGACTCCTGGTCAAGCTGCAGCAGGCGGGCGTGGTGGATCCCGAGGCCAGCGAATCCGCAGTGGCCGCCTGGGTCGCGAAGGAGACGGCCAACGATCGACTCGTGGAGGCCCACTTCGCCCTGCACGCCTTCGCCGACAGCACGCCCGATCGAGCCGTCGGCACGCCGAAGACCGCCAAGACCCCCTCGAGCAAGACC
>JAFMML010000020.1:0-28182 GCA_017859745.1 Planctomycetota bacterium | reverse complement strand
CCTCGAGCAAGGCCGGTGCAGCCAAGGCGAGTTCCAAGGACGCGGCGCCCGCGACTTCGAGTGGGACGACCGCCAAGACCTCCGTCAAGAAGACCGCCAAGAAGACCGCCAAGAAGACCGCCAAGAAGAGCTCGAAGGCGCCTGCCAAGAAGGTCGCCGTGAAGTCGACCGGTTCCTCCAAGAAGGCCGCCGCGAAGGCCTCGCCGCGAAAGACCTCGGCCACCAAGGCGGGCTCGAAGACGGGGACGAAGGGCGCTTCCAAGAAGTCGGCCGCCTCGAAGAAGACCGCCGGCGGAACGAGAAAGAAGAAGTCGTGACCGTCCGCGGGGCCGTCGGGCGTCCCCAGCGACTCGCGCGACGTGGTGTCGCCATCGCGACCTTCGCGGCGGTCGTTCTGATGTGCTCGGCCTGTGCCACATCGAAGATCGTCGAGCCCACGGACGCCCGAGGCCGACTGCTCGCCGCCGCCGCAGTCGAAGGCGCCTCGGACCGTTCCGCAACGAACTCCGAACGCAGAAGCCTCGAGCCTCCGGCCAACCTCGCCGGGATCGATCTGTCTCCGCGATCGGCCGACGATCCGAGGGCGTGGTGCTCGCTGAGCGAGGCGATCGAATCGGCCGACGAGGCCCACCCGCAGATCCGAACGCCGCCGTCGGTGGTCGCAAGCGGACTCGGCGAGGAGGGCGACGCGGACGAGGCCCTCCGCGCCTACCTGCGGGGCCGCAGCGCGATGCTCGCGGGCGACTTCCCGCAGGCCGTGGGGGAGTTCGAACGGGCGCACCTGCTCGATCCCGGCGAAGCGTCGATCCTGCGCCAACTCGGGCGGGCCTACTCCCAGGCGGGCAACGGACCTCGGGCCGCAGAGGCCTTCTCGCGCCTTCGAGGTCTCGAGCCCGACGACGCCGAGGCGCTCTTCACGATCGGCATGAACGCCGCGAACCGCGGCCGCCATGCCGAGGCGGTGGCGGCGCTGTCGCGACTGCGAGAGATCTTCGCCGAGGGTGACGGCGACGCGAACCTCTCGACGGTGGTCGCGGTGGACTTCGCCCTCGCCGATGCCCTGCTCGAGCTCGGCCACGATCGAGCGTTCCTCGAGATGGCGGAACTCGCGCTCGCCCACCCGGTCGAGACGCTTGCGGCCCGCGGCGACGATCCGCGGGTCGGCGAGATCTACCGGCGACGCAGCGAGATCGCCCAGGCGATGGGCGATGCGACCCTTCGCCTCGGCGATCCGGACGCCGCAGTCGAGCACTATCGAAGTGCCGCCGCGCTGCCGGTGGCGGATCCCGCGGCTCTTCGCTCGCGGCTCGTCCACGGACTGCTCGTCGCCGGTCTGCCCCTCGCGGCGCAGGCGGAGCTTCTCGCCGCATGCGAAGGCGGCGCCGCAGGAGACGCCGAGGTCGCGCTGGCGGGGCATCTCCTCGACGCCGAGGTGGACGTGACGCCGCTCGTCGCCGCGGTCGAACAGCTCGGCCGCGAACGCCCCGACGAGTCGGAGATCGTCCGCGTGCTGGCTCGGCTCGATCCCGACGCGACGGTTCGCATCCTGACCGATCTGGCCGCCCAGTCCGCGGATGCCGACGGCGTCGAGCAGCTGCTCGACTGGGTGGAGCGGGTCGATCTGGGCAGCGCATGTTCGCTGGCGGTCGATCTTGCGCGCCGCAACCCCGATGCGATCGCCCCGTCGGCGGCGCGCCTCGCGGCATCCTCGGGAACGCCTCGCGAGCTGCGAGAGCATCTTGCGGCGCTGCCGCCGAGCCCGGCCCGCACGGCGCTCGAGGCCTCGCTGCTCGTGGCGCTTCGCGATCCGGCGGCCGCCTGGGCGATTCTCGACGCCGTGTCGCCCGAGACGCGCTTCGATCCGGCGATCCTGAGGGCCCGGGCGATCGCCGCGGGCGCCCTCGGCGACGCGACGCTGGTCGCGGAGGTCGAGGCCGACGTGCGCGGGGCGGTCGCGGCGGATCGACTGGACGAAGGCGCCGCCATCGACGCCGAGTGGGCCGTGATCGAGGCGATGCTCGCCGCCAACGCCCCCGAGATGGCATGGCGAAGGCTCGAGGCGACACCGATCGATCCGACCTGGCCCGCGTCGCAACGCTCGGCGTGGCTGCTGCTGCAGTCCCGAGCCGCGGCGCTCGAGAGTCGCGTCGCCGTCGGCGCCGAGGCCGAACTGCTTGCCGCCGTCGCGGTCCGCAGCGCCGACGCCGCCGTCGAGGCCGATCTTCGTTCGACGGAGGCGTGGGAGTGGCGCCTGTCCCTTCGAGATCCTCGCAGTGGTCTCGCTCCCGATGCCGAGGCCCACCGTCGCGATCTCGAGGCGATGCAGTCGGCCCTTGCGGGGACCTCGATCGTCGAGCGGCTCCGCGCCGAGCAGGACCTCATGCGTGGCCGGGTCGATGCGGCGCTTGCGCGCCTCGAAGGCGTTCTCGAAGCGCATCCGGGCGACGCCGCGGTCTTGCAGGCGCTCGTGAGCAGCCTCAATCGGGCCGGTCGCAACGCCGAGATCCCTCCGCGGCTCGATCGTCGCCTCGCCGAGGCGCCGGCGGATCCGGTGGGCTGGGACATTCGGGTGGCGACGCTGGTGCAGGCGGGACGGGCCGCCGAGGCCGAACGCGAACTGCGGGCGTTGCTCGAGTCGGATCCGGATCATCCGTTCGCCAAGGGACTGCTCGAGGCCATGCTGCGGGCCACGGGTCGAGGTGTGGAGGCGGAGGCTCTGGCCGCCGAACGGCTGGATCGCCGACCGGCGACGCCCGGACAGGCGATCGACAAGGCGATGCTGCTGCTCGAACGCAGCGGTCGTCTGGCCGCAGCGGCGCGGGACGAGGCGGCGGCGGCGGAAGTCGTCGCCAACTCGACGCAGGCCGTGGATGCGGCCGCGGCGCTGGTCGAGTCGGTCTCGGCGATGAGTCGCGCCGAGCGGATGCGCCTGATCTCGATCCCGCTTCAGGCCTCGCCGGACGTTCGATCTCGGCGCGAGACGATGGCGACGCTCGCCGAAGCGGTGCTTGCCGCCGACGCCGAGGCGCCGCTTGCGGTGCACGGGGCCGTCTTGTTGGCAGCGGCGCTCGAGGATCCGCTCGATCGCGATCGGACTCGGTTCGCCGAACTGGTGGCTCGGGCCGTGCGGAGTCCCGCTGCCCGAGCCGTCGACGTCGCCGCGGCCATTCGGTGGCTGGGGATCGCCGAGCGGATGCTGCAGGCGGGCGAGCCGGCGACCGCCGCAGAAG
Organism: Planctomycetota bacterium; assembly: GCA_017859745.1. GTDB lineage: Bacteria > Planctomycetota > Phycisphaerae > Phycisphaerales > SM1A02 > VGXO01. The sequence goes on along the minus strand of JAFMML010000020.1, from coordinate 24,952 downwards.
TGATCCTCGAGGCGTCGCTGCGTCTTCCCTGGCCCGAGGGCGAGGCGCGACGCACGCTCCGCGCGGCGACGGTGGCGCTGTTCGCCCGAGCGGGCGGGCGCGCCGACGAGAGCCTCGAATTCGTCGAGGCTCTTCGTGAAGGGCAGGCGTTCGCGAACGGCGAAGGGCTGATGCCGGCCGAGGAGCAGGGCGACGTCGCCAACCCGCTGCTGGACGCGTCGAGCATCCACTCGATCGTCGGAGATCGTGCCGGAGCCGAGACGCTGCTCGAGGCGGTGCTTGCTGAGAATCCCGATGACGCGATGGCTCTCAACAACCTCGCCTACGCGCGGCTCGAGGACGGCTTCCTCGACGAGGAGACCCGCGGCATGCTCGAGCGGGCGTTCGAACTTCGTCCTTCCGACGCCCACATCCTCGACAGTCTCGGATGGTTGCGCTACCGCGAGGGTGTGCTCGAGGACGACGAGCAGGGCGGTCTCGGCGCGGTCTCGCTGCTCGGCGAGGCGGTTCGGCTCGGCGGAGTGAATCCGAGCCTCGAGGGGCTGGACCATCTCGGCGACGCGTTGTGGCGGGTCGGGCGACGCGAGGAGGCGATGGAGGCGTGGCGGAGCGCGGTGGAGATCGGCCTCCGACGGTTCGAGCGGGAAGGCACCATTCGCGGCATCGAGGGCTTCCAGCGCGGCGCGTTCGGCATGGTGGTCCGGGATCCGGAGGCGTTCTACGAGGAGAGCTACGGCGAACCGATCGCACGGGTGCGGGCGAAGCTGCGGGCCGTGCGCGACGGCCAGCCGCCGGAGATCGCCGACTCGGAGGCCGCCGACACCGATTGACGCAGCGCCCGGCGGCGGGCCGGGCGGCGACGAGAGACCGTTGGGAGCGTGTGAAGCGACATGGCCGGACACAGCCACTGGGCGAACATCAAGCACAAGAAGGCCGCGATCGACAAGAAGCGCGGCAAGATCTGGTCCAAGTGCAGTCGCGCGATCCTCGTGGCGGCGCGCATGGGTGGTGGCGATCCGAAGTTCAACAACACCCTGCGCTTCGCGATCGACGAGGCCCGCGCGGCCAACATGCCGCGGGACACCATCGAGAAGCTCGTCAAGCGCGGCACCGGCGAACTCGGCGGAGAGAACTACGAGGCGGTGCGCTACGAGGGCTACGGACCGGGAGGCGTCGCCTTCCTGCTCGACTGCCTCATCGCCAACGCCAACAAGACCGCTGCGGAGGTCCGCACCATCTTCGACAAGCAGGGTGGCAACCTCGGCGTGCCCGGCTCGGTGGCCCACTCCTTCGTGCAGAAGGGTCAGATCCTCATCGACGCCACCACGATCGACGAGGATCGCCTGATGGAACTCGCCCTCGAGGCCGGCGCCGACGACGTCGTCGAGCAGGAGGGGATCTACGAGGTGTCGTGCGCCCCGACGGCGTTCCTCGCGGTGCGCGAAGCGCTCGAGCAGGCCGGGCTCGCCTTCGAGCAGGCGGAGGTCGTCTGGTCGCCCACCGTCGAGGTGTCGTGCGACGAGGAGACCGGCCGAAAGGTGCTTCGCCTCGTCGAGGCGCTCGAGGACCACGACGACATCCAGAAGGTCTGGACCAACGCGGACCTGCCCGACGCGGTGCTGGAGTCGTGAGCGACGCGATCCGCGAGGAGATGGTCTTCGTGGGGCGGGTGCAGGGCGTGGGCTTTCGGGCGACCACGGCCTCGATCGCGAACGAACTCGGTCTCCTGGGCTGGGTCCGCAACGAGCCCGACGGGTCCGTGCGGTGCGAGGTGCAGGGGCCGTCCGCTGCGATCGAGGCGTTTCTCTCTCGTCTTCGAGCTCGAATGTCCGAGAACATCCAATCGATCGGGAGGCGCCCCCTCGCGATCGAGGCGGGCCTGGGCCGATTTGATGTGCGCCGCGGCCCGCTTGGTCGATGACCCGTGCGGCGGCCCGTCCGCCGCATTCGTCACCCCGTTCGAGTCGTGATCGCTCCTTCGAGCGCCTCACGAGCTCTCAGAGGAATCGGCATGCCCCGTCTCGTCGTCCGTTCGGTCGCCATCGCCCTCGCCGCCGCCGCCTTCGCCGGCTGCGCCTCGGAGTCCGCCACCTTCACAGGTCGCCCCGGCGACCAGGTCTGGACCGCGATGGTCGCGGTGGCGGAGGAGCCGCGGTACTCCGACTGGCGAGTGCTGGAGAATCGGGTGGTCGTCGACGACGAGCGGCGGGAGATCTTCATCAGTCGGCATCTGCGCCGCGATCTGGTGCGACCCGGCGCGGACGAGGTGCGGCAGGATCGCAACTACCGCTTCGACATCGTGCTCGAGACGTCGGCCGACGAGGAGGCGGACACGCCTCCGACCATCACCTTCTCGACGGTCCAGCCGATCATGCCGTCGCGACTCTTCGACGAGGCCGAGCAGTACTTCGCCGAGGTCGCCGAGCTGCTCGGAGAGGTGAAGGAGACCCCGGCACCGCGGCCGTTGGCGACCGAGCCGCCGCGAACCGTCCGGGAGTGAGCCCAACGCCCCTTCGTCCCGCTTCGCCTCGCCTCGCTCGGCACTTCGAACGGCCTGTTGCGGGGGGCTGTCGACTTCGCGGCAGGCGTTCGAGTCGGACAAGGTCGGACCGGTGACGCGTCGCACTTCGGGCCGGCGCCTGATTCGGACACGCGTCGACGCCTCGCTTCGCTCGGCAACCTGGCCGGCCGGTTGCGGGCGCTTGCGATTCAGCCGCCGTTGGATTCGGCCGGAGCGACATCGCCGACGACCACTGGTTGGCCATCGCGACGCCACGCCCGCAGTCCACCCCGCAGGGTCGAGACGTCCTTGAAGCCCATCTCGAGCAGGCGCTTGCTGGCGCTGACGGCGATCGGATCCGCGTAGTCGGTGCCGTAGACCACGAATCCGCCGTACCGCTTGAGGCCCTCTGCAGTCTGCTCTCCGAGCTCGGGGAAGGGGATGTTGATCGCCCCCTCGATGTGTTCGGCCTCGAACTCCTTGCGGGTTCGGGGATCGAGCCACACGATCTCCCGTCCCTTGAAGCCCAGCGTGGAGCGTTCGCTTCTGGACGCCTCGACCAGGGCGTTGGCGGGATCGACCCACACGATGTCGCGATCGCTGGTCTTGGTCTCGCAGGCGGCGAGGATGCAGGCGGCGGCAAGGGCAACAGGCGTCGGGACGAGGAATCTGGGCATGGGAGTACGCGGTGCGGAGGGTGCGGTGGGGACGAGAACCCGAGTCGAGAACCCGAGTCGAGAACCCGAGTGAGGATCGGCGGCGGGGGACGACGCCCCTTCCTGCGTACCATCGACCGATGTCGGGGTTCGACTCGCGAATCGAACCGCGCCGGCAGGAGGCGCCTCGCCAGATTGCACGTCCGACCGAACGCCTCAGTGGAGGTCCCGACACCGATGCGAGAGACTCGAACCATGCGCCCGAGAGCCGCGCCGAATCGGTTGATCGCCGCCGCGGGGCTCTTGACGGCGACGATGACGACGGTGGCGACGGCACAACTCCTCCCCGGCGTCCCTGCGTCGCCCCGTGAGAAGGGGCCGGATGAACTCGCACGCATGTCGCTGCTTCCCGAGAGGGTGGGAATTCCGGTTGGCGGTTCCGCGTGGGTGCTGGTGCGTCTTGCGATCGAGCCGAAGTGGCACGTCTACTGGCGGAATCCCGGCGACAGTGGCGTGCCGGTCGAGCTGAAGTGGACGCTGCCGGCGGGAATCTCCGCCGGCGAGATCCGCTGGCCGCGGCCGGAGGTCTTCAGGACGCCCTACGAGATCACCTACGGCTACGCCGACGAGGTCGGGCTGCTCGTCGAGCTGAAGGCGTCTGAGGAGATCGGAACGGGTGCGCGTTCGGCGTCGATCCGTGGCGACTGGATGATCTGCAAGGAGATGTGCCTGATCGGTGGGGCCGACCGTACGTTCGAGATCGAGGTCTCGGGCGCGGTCGAGGCCGACGCCACGGACTCGGACCGGGTGCCGATCACCGACTCCGAGGCGTTCGCAGCCATCGCGCGCTGGCAGGCCCAAGTGCCCGTCGCTCCGCCGGAGAAGATGAAGCTGCGGCAGATGGTCGAGTTTCCCAACGGGTTTCGGGCGGATGCGAACGAGAACGCGGGAGTGCTTCGCCTCTCCGGGCCGGCCGGCAGGTTCTCCGAGGTCCGGTTCCTGCCCGATGCGACGCCCGGAACGACCTATCCCGAGGGGGGACCTGTCGAGGGGCGGGTGGCTTCGGGGCGCTTCGAGGTCGAGGTTCCGATTTCGGTGCGTCCGGGAGACGCTCTCGGCGAAGCGTTGCGGGCCGCCGGAATCGTATGTCTGGGCAATGCCCGAACCGATCCGGCGTTCGAGATCGAGGTGCCCATCGGACCCCCGACCGCGGGCGGCTCCACGGCACCGTGACGGAAAGGGGCCGGCAGGTGCCGGCACCCGAGCACGACGACCGCGGCGACCGGCCTGGATGCGCCGGAGCCGATTTCCGAAGGAGACAGTTCGATGCAGGTGAAGACCAGACTCTCGCGACGTCTCGCCATCGCGGCCGCTGCGGCCTGCTGCGTGTCCCTCGCCCACGCCGGACTCGTCGACGACGTGGCCGCGAAGGCGGAGGTCGGCAAGCCCGCTCCGGCGTTCACCCTGACCGACACCGGCGGCACCACCCACAACCTCGCCGACTTCAAGGGCAAGACCGTGGTGCTCGAGTGGTTCAGTCCCTACTGCCCGTGGAGCGGGGGCGAGAGCCGCGGCAGCGTGCATCGCAACGGCAAGGTGAAGTCGCTCGTCGAGAAGATGAAGGCCGTCGACCCGAACGTCGTCTACGTGCTGGTCAACTCGACCCATCAGGGCCGCCCCGAGAAGGAGATCGCCCGGGACTCCGATGCGGTGCTCGCGACGACCGGCGTCAAGCTGCCGATCCTCATGGACTACGACGGCACCGTCGGCAAGATGTACGGCGCCAAGGTCACCCCGCATCTCTACGTGATCGACGGCGAGGGCGTGCTTCGGTATCAGGGCGCCTTCGACGCCGACCGCAACTCCACAGATGGCTCGAACTACGTCCTCGAGGCGGTGACCGCGATCAAGAACGGCGAGACGCCTTCGACCGCGAGCACCCGCCCCTACGGCTGCGGCGTCAAGTACAAGCGCTGACACCCGCGACGACGACCGATCATCGACGCGAACCGACGGCCCGGAGCCTCCCGCTCCGGGCCGTCGTCGTGGGGCGACCGCTCGCGGACGGGACACCGGTACCGGGTCGGGCTCCCGTCGTCCCGACGGTGCCGCCCGCTACCATCCGCGCATGAGCACTGCCACGCGATCCGTGTCCTACTCCTGCGGCGACGAACGATTCGAGGCGATCGCCGCGTACGACGATTCGAGCTCCGGCCGCCGCCCCGTCGTGCTCGTCTGCCACGCCTGGGGTGGTCGCGACCCGTTCGTCGAGGAGAAGGCTGCGAAGCTCGCGGGACTTGGTCATCTCGGGGTCGCCATCGACGTCTACGGACTCGACGAGCGCGGCGTGCGCCGCACCGGAAGCACCCCCGAGGAGTGCGGGGCCCTGATGACGCCGCTCGTCGAGAATCGCGGCGAACTTCGGGCCCGGCTGCTGGCCGCGGCCGAGGCGGCGCGGAGCCTGCCCGAAGCCGATCCCGAGAAGGTCGTCGCCATCGGCTACTGCTTCGGAGGTCTCTGTGCGCTCGACCTCGCACGGGCCAACGCGCCCGGCCTCGTCGGCGCGGTGGGCTTCCACGGCCTCTTCACGCCGCCGGGACTGGGCGAACAGGCTCCGATCGCCGCCAAGATCCTCGCCTGCCACGGATGGGACGATCCGATGGCGACGCCCGACTCGGTGCTCGCCTTCGCCAAGGAGATGACCGACGCGAAGGCCGACTGGCAACTGCATGCCTATGGCAACACCAGGCACGCCTTCACGAATCCCGAGGCGAACGATCACGAGAGGGGCATCGTCTACGACGCCGACGCGGACCGCCGCTCGTGGGAGGCGCTGCGGGACTTCCTGAAGGAGTGCGTGGGGTAGCACCCGGTCGGATCGCGACGAAGCCGTTCGCGTGCGGACGCCCCGGTCTCGGCGCGGTCGCGCGACCCGGAGACCTCGCCTACCGCCGCTTGCTCTTGCCCTTCCTGTTCTTGCCGCCCTTGGCGGTCTTGCCCCTGCCCTGCGAACGAAGCTTGGCCTTGCCGCCGTACTTGCCGGGACTTCGGCTGGCCGACGAGCCTCGCCCCCTTCCGCGGCCGCGTCCGGTCGCCGCCTCGACGTTGCCGCTCAGCACGGTGTCGCCGACTCGGGGCGATTCGCTCGTCACCTCGACCACCGCGAGATCCATGGTGCGGGACGCGGGATCCACCCGCAGGATCCGCGCGACGACCGCATCGCCGAGGCCGATCGACATGCCGCTCCGCGGCGCGATGAGACGAACCGTGGCGGGGTGGTAGCTCCAGCCGCCCGCATGGCGTCCGCCGCCCGGAAGATCCTGGCCCTTCGCCATGCCTTCGACGAGGAACCGATCGAGGCTGACGAACACGTTGCCCGAGGGCATCACGCCGGTGATGGTCGCGGGGAGATCCTCGCCGAGGTGGTTCTCGGCGAGGAACTTCATCACGAGGAAGGTGCGGAGGCTGCGCTCGGCCTCCTCGGCGGCGACTTCGGTGCCGCTGCAGTGGTTGCCGAGTTCGAAGAGCTCCCGCTCGCCGAGGGTGCGGTCGTCGTCGAGCAGGGCCTGTCGCAGTCGGGACTGCCCGCGACCACCGGGGATCTTGGAGCCGTTCTCGGTCAGGTCGAGGAAGGCGTCGCAGGCCCGGTGCACGGTGAGGTCGGGATAGCGGCGGATGGGGCTGGTGAAGTGCGCGTAGTGCTCGCTTGCGAGGGCGTAGTGGCCCACCATCGCCGGCGCGTAGCTCGCCTTGGCGAGGGTCTTCAGCACCGCGAGGTGGATCGCCCGCGCCGCAGGATGTTCGCGAGTCGCTTCGAGCAGCGCCTGCAGGTCGCGACGATCGGGCTCGTCGGGCATGGCGAAGCCGGCGACACGGGCGAAGGTCCGCAACTCCTCGATGTCTCCGAATCCCGGGTCGGGATGGATGCGCCGCAGCAGGGCGATGCCGAGATCGGCGAAGGTCCGCGCGACCGCCTCGTTCGCCTCGACCATGAACATCTCGATCAGGGTGTGCGTGAAGGCGTCGTCCTCGGGTTCCGCATCGACGACCTTGCCCTCCTCGTCGAAGACCAGCTCGAACTCCGGCAACTGCAGCACCAGCTGCCCGGCGCGGGCGCGTCGTCGCTGCAGGATCCGGGCGAGGGCGTCGGCGTGCCGCAGCGCCTCGACGACCTCGTCGGCGTACTCCGGCTCGGTCTTCGCATGCTGGCGGGCGAGCTTGAGATCGCCGTCGATCGCCGCCTGGGCCTCGAGGTAGGTGAAGCGCTTCCGCGATCGGATCACGCTGCGGCAGAGGCGCGTCTCGATCACGCGGCCGCGATCGTCGAGGGTGATGAAGGCCGTCTTGGTGAAGCGATTCACGCCCTCCTGCAGCGAGCACACCCCGTTGGAGAGGACCTCGGGCAGCATCGGGATCACCAGGCGCGGCAGATAGCAGCTGTTGCCGCGGGCGCGGGCCTCGCTGTCGAGGCTGTCGCCGGTGCGCACGAAGTGGGCGACGTCGGCGATGTGGACGCCCAGGCGCCACCGCGGAGCTCCGTCCTCGTCGAGTCGTTCGATGCTGATCGCGTCGTCGAAGTCGCGGGCGTCGGGCGGATCGATCGTGAACGTCAGCAGACCGGTGAGGTCCTCGCGGTCGCTCCAGGGTCCCTCGGCGTCTCCCTCGAACTCGGCGGTGACGGCGCGGGCCTCCTCGAGCACCGGATCGGGAAAGGGTCCCGGCAGGCCGTGGCCGGCGACGACGGCCTTCGTCTCGACGTCGAGCTTCCCCGCCTCGCCGAGCACCTCGATGATCACGCCTTCGCCGAGCATGCCGTCGCCGGGGTGAAGCACCAGTTCGAAGACGATCTTGTCGCCGGCCTTCGCGTCCTTCGCCCCGGCGTCCCGGACGACGACGGGATCGTGGAGGATCTTGCCGTCGGGGACCGCGAGCCACTGCCGACCGTCCTTGCGAAGCGTGCCGCTGAATCGGGTGCGGCCGCGTGCGACGACCTCGGCGACGCGACCGTAGAGGTTCTTCGACGGATCCCGATCGCCCCCGGCTCGTCCGTGGTGACGACTGCGGCGAAAGACCCGGACCCGAACCCGGTCGCCGCTGATCGCGTCTCCCACCGAATCGGGTGGGATGAAGAGATCGCCCTCGCGGAAGGGCTGATCCGTCATCACGAAGGCGAAGCCGCGACTGGTGACCCGGATCCGGCCCTCGACCTCGTCGGGAAAGGAAGGCAGGCGAAGGCGGTTGTCGGATCCCTGCTCGACGGCTCCTTCGCGAACGAGTTCGTCGAGGGCCCCATGGAACGCCTCCTTCGCCTCGGGCGGGACCCTCAGCTGGTCGAGCAGCACATCCGCCTTGGACGGGGCGTAGCGGTCGTGGCGGAGGTGATCGAGGATTCGTTGCCGGAAGCGGAGAGGCATGCACGGAGTGTACGGGTGGGCCGCAACGGTCGTTCGATCCGGGTGATCGCCACCGGGTCGCATTCGAACCGAAGACCACCTCGGCAGACCGGGCGGTCGCGCGGATCCGAGCGATCGAAACACGAAGCGTCGCGCGTCCCCGACCCGGGGGCCGACCGGGACCGTTCTCCCCGGGTGCAGTCCTCGTCGGAATCGACCTGCCAGGCATGCCGCCGCCGCATCGGCCGTGCTAGGTTGAGGGGATGAACGGCGAACTTCTCCTCGCGGCGGTGGGCGTCTTCGGCGGTCCAGGCATCTCGCCGGGAACCGCGTTGGGAAGCGCGCTGGGCACCGCGCCGACCCCTTGGTTCGACGTCTCGGCCGCCTCCATCTCGACGTCCCTGCTCGCCGAGACGGGCTTTGGACGCTTCGTGGGGCGCATGCACCCGATCGCGGTGCACTTCCCGATCGCCTTGCTGATCGTCGCCGCCGTCGTCGAAGGATGCCGCGTGCCGTTCTCGAAGTCCCGCAGGCCCACCGCGTTCGGGATGACCGCGGTCCTGTTCGCGGCGGTCTTCGCCTCGTGGGCGGCGGCAAGCGGTTGGCTGAACGCGGACTTCGAGTCGCACGACGACGGCTCTACCCTGTCCCTGCACCGATGGTTCGGAATCGGCGTCGCGGGGCTGTCGATCGTGGTCGGCTTGGCTGCGATCGTCGCGAATCTGGTTCGCGTGCCGGCGGGATTCGAGGGGACCGGCGAGCCGCGCAGCATGCCGGCGCCGTCGTCCCGGGCCGAGGAGGCCGCCGGGAACGCGACTGACGGGACCCGATCGGGCGATTCCTCGGCGGAATCCGCTTCGTTCGCCGCCACCTCGTCGCTCGCCGCGGGGCTCTCGCCGCCGCGGCATCGGGCGTTCTCGATCTATCGATACGGCCTGCTGCTCTCGGGTCTTCTCGTCGCCTTCACCGGACACCTCGGTGGCGAACTCGTCTACGGCGAGGGGTATCTGATGAAGGCGTGGCCTTCGGCGTCCACGACCAGTTCGGACTCGACGGGCGCGTCGTCGGGCGATGCCGACGCGAAGGCGTCCGACGAAGGCGCCACTGCCGACGCGTCATCCAAGGCGGAGGGCCGGGCGGGTACGGACGATGTCCCCGCGACGCCCGACTCGAGCGAGCCTGCCCCTGGAATCGGATCCGGGATTCCAAGGGCCGATGCGCCGGTGGCCGCCGGCGCGGACGCGCCTTTCGAGGCCGACGAGCAAGCCGCTGCGGCAGTCGACCCCCGGGCCTTCTTCGCCACTGCGGTGCTGCCACCGCTGCAGGCTCGATGCGTCGAGTGCCACGGCGCCGAGAAGTCCAAGGCGGGTCTTCGTCTCGACTCGTTCGAGGCGACCCTCGCCGGCGACGAGTTCGATCGTGTCGTGGTGCCGGGCGATCCCTCCGAGAGCATCCTGCTGGAACGGGTGGTGTTGCCGCGCGATCACGTCGATGCGATGCCGCCGAAGGGCGAAGGCATGACCGAGGCGGAGATCGATGCTCTGCGAACCTGGATCGCGAGCCTGCCCGCGGAGTAGGGTGGTTCGCTCGCGGCGACGCGGCGAACGGCATGCGCGAACGCGGCCACGAGTTCCCGAGGCGACTCGAGACCAGCCCGAACCACGGGCGCGGCGACTCCGCGCAGCTTGCGAGAACAGCGGCCTTGTCGGCCGGCGCGCCGCCTCGCTCGGCGATCTCGTTCACCAGGGACGATCGCCACCCTCCAGAATCCAATCCACCACCCGGGTGAAGCGACGGTGCTGTTCCGCCTCGGAGACCCTTGCCTCGGAGGGACCTGTCGCGCGAGCCTCGACGTCCGACCAGCTCGTGCTTGTCGCCGCGGAGGGGATCGACGTTCCTTTGGAAACCCGCTCGGGACGCGAAGCGACGCGGTCGCGCTCGACGCCGCTCGAGGCCGCCGCGCCCCGTCGTGTCGCCTCGAGAACGACTTCATCCAGGCGAGTGGCCAGCGCGTCGATCTGCGCCGATCGCATGGCTCGTCGGAAGTTGGCGGTCGATGGATCCGCCGCGATCAGACGACCCTCGATCGCGATCCGCTCCGCGATGGCGGCCAGCATCCCGTCTGCGGCGACGGCCCGATCGATCGCGTCTGGGATCGATGCCGATCCGCTCCAGTCGTCGGGGGTCGACATCGGCCATCGGTACGCCGGGAAGCAGGGACTCGATCGGCGAAGGCGTCGTTGGTCCGACATCTCCGTCAGCCTGTCGCCGATCAATGCGACGGCTTCGGAATCGCAGCGATGGCGCTCTGCGAGGTGAAGGCCGCAACGAAGAGACGCCGCGAGCATCCGATTCTCCTCGCGCTCGCCGGCCCGCCGTCGTGACTCGTCGGTCGGCCCCATGCGCAACACCCGCTCGATGCAGCCGTCGAAGGCGCGTGCGAAGTCGCTCTCCGGTTCCGAGGGGGGGTGTCCGCGATCAGGGCGTCGACGCAGATGGTCCGCAAGAAGGTGGCGACGCTCCTCGATGAAGAGACGCAGGGCGGTTCCGAGTCGTCTTCGGTCGAGGGGATCGTTCCACCCGGTTGAGGATCCACCCTCCGCCACGTCGCGAAGCCGATGTTCGACGACCGCATGCAGTCGCTCGCGGGCCCCGGGTCGGGGCCAGGTGCCGCTCTGGGCGATCGCGTCGTCGATCAGGTCGATCAGGTTCCGCTTCAGATCGTCGTCGGCGTCGTCGTCGACGGCGGCCGACGCCACCTCGTTCGGTTCGGGAGGACCTGTTCGATCAGGTGCGGAGAGCGGGGCACCATGGCGACCACGGAGGTCGAGAGTCAGACGACCGAGCGGCTCGAACCACGACGGAGCGATCGGTTCGGCGTGCTCTCGCAGCGCGTCGAGGCGCCGACGGATCTCCGAGACACGGGTTTCGGTCGTGGGGTCCCGCCGATCCTCCTCGAGCACGTGTGCGAGTCGTCGGGCGGCGAAGAAGCGCCCTTGCCGAATCCGATCCTCGAGCAGATCGATCAGCTGGTCTCGCGAAGAGTGCTCCACGGCCCGCCGCCATGCGAGCCCGAGGCGAGCCTCCACCTCGTGATCCAGCCGCGGGGCGACCAGGCGCTCTTCAAGGGCCTCGATCGAACGGACGGCGATCGAGACGGGTAGCTGGTCCGCCGCGATTCGGTCGAGATGCGCGTCGAGGCGATTCGCGACCTCTTCGGTCGGTCCATCGACGATCGCACGGCGGAGTTCCTCTCGCATCTGGCGACGAGCCGCCGCGGCGGGATCGAAGGTCGCCAGCGCGTCGGCTCGTCCGGGCATCGAGCGACTGGGCGCGTCCGTGGCGAACGCATGCCGGAATCGGGCTTCGAGTCGATCGGCCGTTGCTTCATCGACGAGGCGAAGACGGCTCCAGTGGATGGAAGCGAAGTGGCGTCCCGCGGTCTCGATGTCGGCGGTGGCCGACATGGCGCTGGGGGCAGGGGAGTGCACCGAGCCGCGACCGATGTCGTGGGGCGCCGCGGCCCCGTCGCCCACAGCCTCCTCGAGGGCTCGAGATGGGTGATCGAGCAGTTCGAAGTCGAGGCGCGTCCCGCCCTCGTGCGCGACGATGGTGCCTTCGGGCCTGATGCTCCGCGGCGGCAGTGGATCGCCGAGGACGTCGCCAACGAGTTCGTATCGCTCGAAGGACGTCCACTGCGTGTCGATGGGCGACTGGTCCACCCGAAGGTGCAGGCGATCGGGAGGTGAAGACTCGATCGTGGTGCGTTGCGAGGGCGCTTCGCCCGGGCGTTGCGAGATCCAATCGGCGTGCGGGTCCGCCGGTCGGCGACGGGATGGTTCCTCCGGCATCCGCGTGGAGGGGACGCCGACCGCAGCTCCGACGGAGATGGACGGCGGTTCCGTCCCCGGGGTGTCGCCGACGAGCCACGGCAGGGCTCGCAGGCCGTCGAACAGGTCGTAGAGATCGCCGGGATGATCGAGTCGAGGTGGGCTGTCGGTTGCGAGCAGGGTGCGTTCGTGGTGAACGTCGCGACGGGGGAGGCGAACCCGAAGCGTTCGCCACGTGGCATCCCATTCCAGCAGGAAGCCCTCCGGAAGGATCGGGAAGTCGACCGAGTCCGGTGCGAGGCAGGGCTCGCACCAGGTCGCGGCCAGCAGCACGCGATCGGGGCGGGCCAGCACCCGCCCTCCGATCGCGACGGGATCGTCGCCCCCGACCGATCGTGCGAACGAGATCGAGAATCGTCCGAGGACGGCGTCCCACGGATCCCCTTCGGATCGGGAAGCGAGAGGCGTCCACGCCTGCGCCGCGGTCGAGACCGCTTCGAGTGGACGGCCCACGCCGTCGAAGGCGTAGCGCCACGGTGCTGCGAGGTCGGGCGTCCGCCCGAAGAACACCCGCTGCGGGGCGAGGCCGGCGAGCATGAAGGTCTCGACGGTCATGCGTCGCTCGAGCAGGCGGTGACGCGATCGGGAAGCCTCGTGTCTGAAGATCCCCTCGCCGATCCGGTCGAGTTGCGCGACGACGGCGTCGTGCACCGCGCGTCGGGCCCGGTCCGACGGCGTGGCGTCGCGTGGGATGCGTTCGTCGAGCGGCGGGGGGTCGGGCTCGAATCGGGGCTCGCCGCCGGATGGAGCGAGCGATGTGGATGCGAACGCCGCGATGGTCGCGAGGAGCCACGCGGCGGCCGCGATCGGCACGACCCTTCTCGCCGCGGCGTGGCGGGCGCAGGATCGGGCCGTCGACGTCGGTGGGAGGTGACGAGCGGGCGATGCGCAGCGGGACATGGGGGGAGATCCGGAAAGCCCGGACCCGGAGGCATCCGGGAACGGGCCAAGGGAGAGAGGAGCGAGGGAAGCGAGACCGGCGAGCGACGTCAGTTGACGTCGAATCCGGCGGTCGCGATGCCGACCGCCGCAGCGGCCCCGGCATCGACGGTCACCGCCACGGCGGCGGACATCGCGGCGTATCCGCGGCGCACGATCGGGCGATTGGTGTACGCGCAGTGGGTTCGGTCGGGTCGCACGACGTAGCTCGCGCTGCCGCTGGCCGCGCCGATGCCCTGCAAGGTCCACGCGATCTCGCTCGACACGTCGCCGGTCATGCTCGGACCGCTGTCGTCGACGATGGCGCCGAGATCGCCCTCGATTCGGAACGCGCTCTGCACCGAGTCGTAGTGCGCGGTGCCTCCGATCGACGTCGGCTCGAGCACCGCCGACGCGTCCCCGAGGGACTGGCAGCCGCCGGCGGCCGCGGCGCTCGCGGTGGCGCTGCACCCCTGCGATGGACCGCAGGTGACGGCGATCGAGAGTCCCGCGAAGCCGTTGGCGACGAGTTGCACGAGGCGCGGCGCCGCGGGACCGTCGCCGCTCCAGAGTTCCCGCGCCGTGCGTTGGAAGGACGCCGATGTGGCCAGGGAGCGACTTCCGACGCCGAGGAAGATCGACTGGCCCGACAGGGAGACCATGCAGTTGGCGACCGTGGGACGCGCCGCGGCCTGGACGGCGCTGTGCCACCTTGTCAGGCCGAAGGAGAACTGCTCCCGAAGATCGATCGGCTGCTCGGGCATGCAGATCGCCTCGACGGGTGTTCGAATCCATCCGCCCGGACCGGGAACGCAGGGTTCGGCGATCGGAGGATCGCCGTCGTCTCCGCCGAGGTGCTCGCAGGGCACATCGACCAGCGGCGGACAGGGAGGCGGATCGGCGGAGACGACCTCGCCGGCGAACAGGATGGCCGCAAGTGCCGCGAGGGCCGGCGTGGCGGAGCAACTGGCCGTGGGTGGGAACGAACGTCCCAACACGCTCGGCTCCGACGGTTCGTGGTCCCGTCCGAGGGAGACCGATGGCCAAGGCCACGGCGCCGGGGAGATCGGGCGGCCCGCCCGCGATGTCGAGTCGGGGCATGGCGAGTCGAGGCATGGCGAGTCGAGCGGCGCGGTCGCGTTCCGCGTCGTCCGTGGCGGAAGGATCGGCGAGAAGGTCGATCCGGAGTCGACACGGTGCGGGGCCGGTCGTTCGCCCGACGGCTCGCGATGCCGACGCGCGCCCGGCGACCCGAGCTTCATGATGGACATGGGTGTTCTCCAGACGGCCGTGACCGGCGGGATCGCGAGACCGTCCCGCGAATCCCGCCGGGTCGTCACGGGCCGACGCGACGAACCTACGAGACGTCGGGTCGGATTCCCGCACTCGAAGCCGAAAGGCTGCGCAGCCGAGGTCTCCGACACGGCCGATCGACGCGAGGCGGCTACGCTCGCAGAGCGTCACGATCTCGAACCCTCACCAGGAGACGTCGATGAGCCCGACCGGACAGGAGACGACCAGACCCGTCGAAGCAGGCATGTTCTGCTGGCACGAGGTGCTTGCGAACGACGTCGAGAAGGTCAGCGGCCACTACGCCGAGCTCTTCGGCTGGAGCGTTCTGGAGTATCCGCTGCCCGACGAGACCATTCGCGTGTTCATGCGTGGCGACGACGTCGTGGCTGGATGCGGTGCCGCGCCACGCGACAAGGCGAGCGACGCGGTCCGGTGGCGTTCGTTCGTGGCGGTCGACGATCCCGCCGCCACGACGACGCGGGCCGGCGAACTGGGGGGCCGAGTCCTCGTGCCGCCGACGGATCTGCCGATGGGCACCTACGCCGTGATCGAGGCCCCGGGTGGATCGGAGCTGGGGCTCTTCCGAGGCGGAGATGGTCGGAACGCCGTCGGCATCGGCGCGGTGATGCACAACGAACTGCTCGCGAGGAGCCTCGCGGAGGCGTCCGCGTACCACCGGGATCTGTTCGCCTGGCACCCGGTCGAGCACGACATGGGATCGCCCTACGTGGTCTTCCATGGTGGCGGGGTGGACGGCCCGATGCGTGGTGGAGCCATGGCGCCGCCGCCCGATGCGAAGCTGGAGCGGGACATGTGGCTGCCGTACGTTCAGGTCGAGGACTGCGATGCGACGGCCGACCGGGCCGTGTCGCTCGGCGGGCGCATCGCCGCGCCGCCCATGGACATCCCCACGGTGGGTCGCATCGCGGTGCTGCTCGATCCGGAGTTCGCGACCTTGGCGATCTGGACCCCGTCGGCGTAGGAGACGGACCCGCCCGCGGGTCGCTTCACGTCGGCCCCCGGCGGCATGGGACTTCGACCATGCCGGTCTCGTCGGCGCAGCGGAACGGATCCTGCGGCCGGTCGCCTCGAGACGGTGCCTCGGGGGCGCGAAGGGCCTTCGGCTCCCGTCGGACCGCTACACTCCGCGCGGAGTCCGACTCGCGTCCCGCAGCGTGCGGGTCCTCGGATCCGTCGCGACGTCGCGTCGTCGAGCGCCCGTAGCTCAGTCGGATAGAGCAATCGCCTTCTAAGCGATCGGTCGCAGGTTCGAATCCTGCCGGGCGTGTGCAACAGGATCGCCGGAGCCCTCGGGCGTGGCGACACGCCGCTTGGTCGACGAAGCGACGGAGGTGCCCGGCCCGGTCCCATGCCCATCCTCGTTCATTCCGATCCGGACGAAGACGCCCGACACCACCGGGCCATGCGTTGGCGAATGGCCTACTCGCTGGTGGCGGTGGCGTTCACGGTCCTTCTCGCCGCGATCGGCTTCGTCCTGTCCGGCCCGCGGACGCGCGATGTGGTCGTCGAGTTGCCCGACGGCCTCTGGAACGCCCTCAACGCCCTCACCACCGCCGGCGACTTCAGCGGGCTGTCCGGCGGTCAGAAGGTGTGGGCCGGGGTGGCGTTGATCCTCGGCGGCGCATGCCTCGCCGTCACCATGAGCAGCCTGACCAGCCTGTTCGTCTCGACCTCGCTGTGGAACGCCCGGGAGACTCGACGCATGAAGCACACGCTCAAGGGACTCGTCCGGCACACCATCGTCTGCGGATACGGCGATCTCGGGGCCGCGATCGCCGCGCGGCAGAAGGCGCGGGGTGAAGAGGTTGTGGTGATCGAATTGGACGATGCGGCGGCCCAGGCCGCGTCCTCGGCGGGATATCTGGTGATCGAAGGCAGCGCCGCCGAGGAAGGCGTCCTGAGACGGGCCTCGATCGAGAGCGCCGCCACCATCGTCGTGTCGATGGGCGGCCATCCCGAACGGATCTGCACCGTCATGATGGCGCGAGGCCTGAATCGCGACGTCCTGGTGATCGCCACCGCCGCCGCGGCGCAGGGCGTGCAGTGGTTGACGGTCGCCGGTGCCGACGCGGTGCTTCCGGCGCCGGAGATCCTCGCCAACGAGGTCGAACGTCGCATCGCCGCGCATGCCGCCGGTGCGGCCGGCAAGGCGACCGGCCACGGCGACCTCGCGACCGCCGAGGAGGTCGCGGCACCGACGGCCGCGCCCGTTCAGGACTCGTAGGCGCCGGCCTTGAGCGCAGCGCGGCTCGCGGACGCGGCGATGTTGCGCAGGAACCGCTGACGACGTCCGTCATCGGACTCGAGGCGGTCCGGACGGCGACGGGTTCGCAGGCGTTCGCCCGGTTCGGCGCGGCCGAGGCGCTGACGACGGCTGCACTCGAGCAGTCCCCAGGATGGCGGCAGTTCGCGCGGCCGAATCAGTCCCCGCGGCGCCAGCACCACCACGTGGTCGGCGAGCCGGTAGCGGACCAGAAGATCGAACTTGCTGCGTCCGTAGAGATCGCGGTCGACGCGGTCGAGTCGTTCACGGATCCGGTGGTAGGCGCCGATCGAGGTGGCCTGGAAGTTCCAGGTCTCCCGATCCTCGAAGAGGCCCGCCTCGATGCGACGGAGGTGCGGTTCGTGTCGCTTGATGCGGCGCTCCTCGATCCGCCGGGCGAGGCGCTCGAGGCGCTCGCGCTCGGCCAGCACGCCCTCGCGACCGACGTGGTTCCGAAAGAAGTCGGCGCGGCTCTGCTTGCACTCGACGACGACGAGGCGCGGCGAGCGAGGGCCGCGAGGCGACCGACGGCGGGACGAGCCGGCCGAGGCGCCCGGCGAAGTCGGCGACGTGGCTTCGGTGGTGGGGAAGAGCTCCGGTGCGGGTGGGGGGCTGGTGGTGATCGAGACGTTCTCGACGTCTCGATCCGCCGCTTCGGCGCCGCGCTCGTCCGCCGCGGGGGGCAGTCTCCAGGTCGGATCCGGCGACGGGAGATCGTCGCCTTCGGCATGATCGAGCCAGCCTGCCGCATCGACTCGGTAGCGGCCGATCGGGCACGCCACCTCGACCGCCACCGCCCGGCATCCGATGTCGAACAGCCACTCCACGGCGAGAGACTTCAGGCGACGGTGCGTCGAGGATTCCATGCGTCGCGCGCCTCGATCCCGAGAGACCAGCTCACGGCATCCGTGCCGGGGCTCGTCGCACGATATGCGGTGGGGGTGGACGTGGGGCGGCGCGAAGAGGCCGACGCGCCCGCTCGAGCATGCCTTCGGTTCTCGGTGGCCGACACTCGTTCCCAGTGCCGACGCTCAGCGCGAAGGCGTTGGAGCGGAGCCTGGCACGAGCCGCCCGATCCTCAATCGTGCGCCGGACTCGATCGCGGGGGCGTCGATGTGGGCGGTGGTCGCCTGCCCGTCCCGATCGAAGATCGCGTGCGCGTGGATCGCCGAGCCGTGGTGGGTCAGTTCACCGGCCCGATCCTCGGCGAAGATGCCGACGATCCGCACCGGCGCGCCGGCGGGAAGCGTCAACCTCGCGGCCTCGGCTTCGGGATGTGCGTGGGGGCAGCGTCCGGCCACGATGTGCACCGCCATGCCGTCGGCATGCCCGTCGATGGTGAACAGGAAGGGATCGCCGGCGCGAAGACCGTCCGATCTCGCCGCATCGCGGATCGCGGCCTCGAACTCCCGACCTTTCGAGGCCCCGAGTCGCCACGTTCCGCTCCAGGAGATCGGTCGGGCGATGGTCAGCAGTGTCGCGGCGTCGGTGCTCGCGATGTCGGGTCCCGTCGTCGAGATCCGTTCGTCGGCGTACCGGGTGATCCAGATGTCTCCGTCGTCGATCGTCACCTCGCCATCGAGTCCCGTCGCTGCACCCACGGCGAACGTCCCCGGTCGTGCGAGCGGAGACAACTCGACCCGTGCCTCGGTGTGACCGTCCCGCATCACCTGCCGCATGGTGCCGTGCTGCACCAGGGGCGACGTCGTGTCGCAGGCCGTCTGGAGCAGCACGGCGCCGATCGCGACGGCGGTGGCCGATCCTGCGAGGCGGCGGCGACGACGACCGACCTGACGGATGATGTGGAGTGTCGACGGCATGCGACGGACCTACCCGATGCCCGTGGCAGCCGATTCGATCGCCCGCCACGCCCGCTCGACGTGCCCCTTGGTGGCGAGGGTCGCGCCGACGGAGAACCGCAGCGTGTACCGGCCTTCGAGACGCGTGTGGCTGAGCATCAGCTCACCGGTGGCGTTGAGCGCCGCAAGCATCCGTTCGTTCGCGTCGTCGCTCGAACGCAGGCGAAAGCAGACCAGGCTCGCGGGAGGTTCGACCACGAGTTCGAATCGGTCGTCGTCGCGGACCCGATCGGCGAACCACCGCGCCCACGACACGTGGTCGCGGATCGCCCGCTGCAGTCCCGCCACGCCGTAGTGGCGGATCGTCATCCACAGCTTGAGCGCCCGGAACCTTCGGCCCAGTGGAATCTGCCAGTCGCGATAGTCCACGACCTTGCCGCTCGCGGTCGCCTCGTTGCGGAGGTACTCCGGCAGCACGCTCAAGGTGCGGACGAGATCCGCACGGTTGCGCACCCAGAAGCAGTCGCAGTCGAAGTTGACGAACATCCACTTGTGCGGGTTGAAGCAGTAGCTGTCGGCGTGCTCGATGCCCTTGTGGATCCATCGAAACTCCGGGCAGAGCGCCGCGGTGCCGCACATCGCCGCATCCACATGCAGCCACATCCCCTCGCGGCGGCAGACTTCGCCGATCGGACCGAGCGGGTCGATGGCCGTCGAGGAGGTGCTCCCGATGTTCGCACAGCAGAAGATCGGCAGGCGCCCGTCGGCGCGGTCGGCGGCGATCCTCTCGGCGAGAGCCTGCGGCCGCATCGCGAACCGTTCGTCGACCTCGACGAGGCGGAGGTTGGCCCGGCCGAGTCCGGCGATCGCCATCGCCTTCTCCATCGAACTGTGGGCTTCGGTCGAGGCGTAGGCGACCAGCGGCGGACCGCCGGTGAGTCCGTGTTCGTTGCTTCGCCACCCCGTCGCGCGGTCCCGCGCCGCGAGCAGGGCGCAGAGCGTGGCGCTGCTGGCGGTGTCCTGGATCACGCCGCCGCCCTCGCCGTCGCTCCGGAAGAAGGTCGGCAGGTCCAGCATCTCGACCAGCCAGTCCAGCACATGGGTCTCGAGTTCCGTGCATGCGGGACTCGTCGCCCACAACATGCCCTGGATGCCGAGGCCCGCCGAGAGCATCTCTCCGAGGATCGATGGGCCCGAGGCGTTGCAGGGGAAGTAGGCGAAGAAGTTCGGGCTCTGCCAGTGGGTGATTCCGGGCATGATCACCCGGTCGAGGTCGGCGAGCATCGTCTCGACCGACTCGGCATGCGTCGGGGGCGATGTCGGCAGCGCGTCGCGGATCGAGCCGGGAGCCACCCGACTGAGCACCGGATGGGTCTCGACGCCGCCGAGGTAGTCGGCGATCCAGTCGACCACCGCATGACCGTGGCGGCGGAAGTCCTCCGGGGACATGTGTGGCGATTCCCCCGGGGGGAAGGTCGAGTCGTCGGCCGTCGGCATGGGGGGATGCTAGTTCCATGCCCCTCGCCGACCCGATGGATCGGGGCACGTGTCGGCATCGACGCGCCCAGACGCGCCCAAGGAGACGGCGGTCTCCGGAGACTCCGGCCCGCGTCTGCCGGAACTCGTCGGCGGGGCCTCTCGCGGGGGTCTGGCGACGCCGGGGCGAACCGGCAAAAGAAAAACCGGACGGCGCCCGAGTGGACGCCGCCCGTTGGGTCCCTTTTCCCTTTACTTCCGCCCCCTACACGACGGAGAACCCAAAGCATGACACGGGATCGCCGTTCCGCAACCCAATATCCGTCAATCGGGTCGTCAACATGCGTGGCCCGGGCAAGCGGGGCGATCTGCGGGCGTCCGAGGAGGATGCCCTCGCGTCAGGCCGGCAGGGTCTCGAGCGTGGCGGTCACGCCCTCGACGAGGGACCCCATCATCTCGGGACCGAAGTCGAACCGGAGTCCGGCGGCCTCGAAGAGCTCCGGAAGCGGTCGCGAGCCTCCAAGGGCCAGCGCGGCCTTGTATCCGTCGAGGGCGGAGGCCTCGTCGATCAGCGATCGCTGCCAGAGCTGCAGCGCGCCCAGCTGGGCGATGCCGTACTCGATGTAGTAGAAGGGCACGCCGAACAGGTGCCCCTGCCGCTGCCAGAGCTTCGACTGGAAGGATTCGAGCCCGCTCCAGTCGACGATGCCACCGAACCGGCCTTGCAGTTCGAGCCAGGCGCCGGTCCGCTCCTGCCGGGAATGGTCGGGATGCGTGTAGAGCCAGTGCTGGAAGGCGTCGATCTGGGCGATCCACGGCAGCATCGAGACCACGTCCTCGAGGTGGTCTCGTCGAGCCCGGTCGGCATCGCCGGCCTCGTAGAACGTGTCGAGCCGCGGCATCGCCAGCATCTCCATGCCCATCGAGGCCACCTCGGCGAATTCGATCGGACTCTCTCGATACTCCACCAGCCCGTGGTGAACCGAGAGCAGCGAGTGGAAGGCGTGACCGGCCTCGTGGATCATGGTCTGCAGATCGCGGTGCATGCCCGCGGCGTTCATGAAGATGAAGGGGCGTCCCGACCGCTGCCGCTGGTACTGGTAGCCGCCGGGGGCCTTCCCCTTGCGACTCGCCAGATCGAGGCAGTCGCCCTCGCGCATCGAGTCGAACAGGCTGCCGAGATCCTCGTCCATGGAGTGGAAGGCGGTCGAACTGCCTTCGACGAGTTCGGTCTCGCTCTCGAACGGCCGCAGGGGAGTTCGACCGAGCGGATCGACCTTGACGTCCCACGGGCGCAGGCGATCGACGCCGAGCCGGTCCCGACGCTCCTCGTGGAGACGCTTGAGAAAGGGCACGCAGACCTGCTCGACGGACTTCTGGAAGGTCTCGCAGTCGGCGGGGGTGTAGTCGAACCGCATCAGGTTGCGGTGCTGGAAGTCGCGGTAGTTCTCGAACCCGGCGTTGCGGGCGACGGTATGCCGAAGCTCGATCATCCGATCGAAGAGCTCGTCGATCCGATCGGCGTCGGCGATTCGCCGCTCGGACATGCCGCGCCACGCCCGCTCGCGAACGTCGCGGTCGGTCTCCTCGAGGTACCGAGCCATCTGCGGCATGGTCCGTTCCGCACCGTCGAAGTCGACGGTCATGGCGCCGCTGATCTCGTCGTACTCCGCATCGAGGGTGGTCAGGCGGGTCTGCAGCGGAATGTTCTCGGCGCGGAACAGCTCGACCTCGGCCCGCATCGCGCGAAGCAGCACCCCGAACTCCCGCTCGTCGAGGGATCCGACATGCTCGTTCTCGATGATCCGCTTGGCGAGATCGAACGTCGCCTGCCGGATCCTCGGCTCGACGTTCTCGACGAAGTGCAGGTAGGCCTGCTTGACGTCGGCATCGTCGGTGCGGCGAGTCTTCTCGATGTAGAGGTTGGCTCGCTTCTCGTCGATCGTCGCGGCGAGTTCGCTTCGATCGAGCAGCAGCTTGCGAAGGCAGTTGCCGCAGTGGATCGACCGCTCCATGAGCCGCACGAAGAACGGTTCGATCGCCTCCCACGTCGAGGCGTCGAGGTCTGCAGGCACGAAGTCGGTGTTGATGGATCGCACGCGAGAGGACTCCAGCGTCGGGTGGCGGTGGGATCGGGCCTTCGTGTCGCCGACGGCTGGGGCGCGCGAGACCTTCTCGTCAACCTAGGCGAGAAGAGGTTGGCAGGCAAAGCCCGAGGTCGGATCGCCTCAGTCCCGGCGGACGATGGCGGACACGGCCGTGGCCGGCAGGCCCAGGGCGTCCTCGGTGGCGGTGGCGAGGGCCCGAGCGTGCAGCGGATCGTCGCAAAGCACGAAGAGGCTCGATCCACTGCCGGACAGTTGCACCGGACGGTCGGCGATCTCCGAGGCTCGCGTCGCAAGGTCGGCGAGTTGCGGGTGTTCGCAGAACGCCGCGGCGGCGAGATCGTTGAAGGGCGCATCGGGAGCGAGCGGTCCCGCAACCAGGCGGCGGACCCGTGCTTCGTCGAGGGCGACGGGCGCGGTCTCGTCGAAGCGTCGGTAGATCGCCCCCGTCGGACAACCGAACTCCGGCATCAGGATCGCCGCGTGCAACTCGGGCATCGCGGGCGTCGGCTCGATTCTGTCTCCCAGGCCCTCGACGATGGCGCTGCCGCCTTCGAGCAGGAAGACCACGTCCGAGCCGAGCTCGGCGGCAAGGCGCTGCTTGGCGTCGCGGTCGAGGTCGAGTTCGAACAGGCGATCGACGGCCCGGATCGCGGCGGCGGCGTCGGAACTTCCGCCGCCGAGACCGCCGCCGACGGGGATGCGCTTGCGCAGACGCATCTGGATCGGCAGAGCGCGACCCACGAGCCTCTCGATGGCGAGGTGGGCCCGCACCGCGAGATCCTTCGAGATCGACCAGTCGATCTCCGAACGCCGCCGGGCCTCGGGGTGCCACTCGATGGCGTAGCGGGACAGGCTGCCTTCGGGAAGTCGGACCAGTTCGAGGTCGTCGAAGAGGTCGATCGTCACCATCCAACTCGAGATCGGATGCATGCCCGAGGACTCCGGCGGACCGACCGCCAGAGCGAGGTTGAGCTTGGCCGGAGCGGCTTCGACGACCGAATCGGGCATGGGCGGAGGATAGGGGGACCGCAGGAGGGTCGGGGAACCCTTCCGATTCGGGGATTCCGACCGCTCCCCGGAAAGTCGCCGTCCCGCCGGGCCGATCAGCCCTGCATGACCGCCACGCTCGAGCCCTTCGTTGCCGTACCCCCCGTCGAGCGACGCCGGAGTCCCCGCATGCGACACGAGCAGCCGTGCAAGCTCTACCGGCCGAGCGACGATCGCTTCGTCGCCGGCACCACGTGCGACCTCTCCGACGGCGGCGTCATGGTCCGCCTGAACCAGCACCTGCCGATCGTGCCCGGCGAGACCGTCCGCGTCGGCATGGGTCCGCGCCGCAGCGACGGGTTCCTGCAGGTGCGGGACATGGTCGAGGCGGACGTGCTGCGTTCGGTGAGCTTCGACGGGCACACCACGCTGGCCCTGCGCTACCGCCGCAGCGAGCCGCTCCGCGGTGACGGCCTGCGCCTCGCCGCCTGACCCCGTCGTCGAGCCGGGACCGCTCCGCCCGTCGCAGCTCTCAGTCGCGTGAGCGCGGCATCGGGCGGTACATCGAGATCGCGACGGCGCCGATCGCGACGAGCGCGACGATCGTCCCCAGCGTCGGTGCGGTGAGTCGATCGGACCACGCCAGCAGGGCAACGCTCGTCGAAGCGAACACGACCATCGTCGCGATGGCGGTCACGCGAGCCCTCCTCGTGAACGGCCGGGTGCCGTCGACGATCTCCATGGATGGCCGCAGCAGTCGATTGCGGAGGAGCTTCTCCTCGAGCACGGGACAGCTTCGCGTGAAGCACCACGCCGCGATGATCACGAAGATCGTGGTGGGCATCCCGGGCAGGATCGCGCCGACGATGGCCAAGGTCGTCGCGAAGACGCCGACCGCCGCGAGGGTCCAGCGCCGGAGATCCTTCGGGACCCATCCGGCTCCGGAGACGGTGCCCGGTCCGACCTGCGAGACCGCACCGCTCGCCGAAGCCAGACCGGCGGATCGGTGGGGCGACCCGCCTTGGCGAATCGGACATCGCGAGGTCGCCCGATCCGCGACCGGGGAACCTTCGCCTCCGCATCCTCGCTGAGGAGGCGAGGGCGTCGCCGCGGCGGAATCCAAGGTCGATTGGGTGTCGAGAGAGGTGGGCATGAAGACGAGATCGACGGGCGAAGTCCGGAAGCGGGAATGGTAGTCCCGACAAGGCCGTTGGACCTTCCGTGCGGCGAGGCATTCGAGGGGCCTTCGACGGCGATTCAAGACTCGGCGAGGACTCGGGCGACTCGACGGAGCCGATCGACCTAGGACCGAACCAACTGGGACCGATCCACCTGGGACCGATCCACCTGGGACCGATCCAACTGGGACCGATACACGCCGGCATCCGCGAATCGAGCGGTCGCGTCCGCAGGTCGCAGTCGAGACGACGCCGTGGACCTTCGGATTCGATCTCGAAGTTCGGATCCATCCCCGCTTGGCGTCGGACTCGTGCTAGGTTCTGTTTGCCGGATCGGCGTCGACCCGAGAGGTTCGGAGGGGGCCTCCAGCGAGGAGGGCGAAGCAGGCGATTCCCCAACGAATCGTCGATGCAGCCCGACGATGCGGGTGGTCGTCTCCGGGCCTCGAAGTCCCGATCGATCCGTCAAA
>JAFMML010000122.1 GCA_017859745.1 Planctomycetota bacterium | reverse complement strand
GGGCCACGCGCCGCCCGGTCTCGGGAAGTTCGACGACGGTCCGCCGCACTCGAGCATCGCCGGGGAAGGCCGCCGGGCCCGCCTGGCGGGCGGCGTCTTCCGGCCGGTGCGGGGACTCTCCGGTGCGGACCGCTCCTCGCGAGAGGTCTGCGGGCCTGCCGTTGAAGCGAGGCCGAGGTGGTTCATGCGGTGTCCCGCTCTCGGCCGATCACCGCTCGGTGGATCCGGGTTCCTCCGCCGATCTCGTCGACTCGTCTGCATCCGTGCCCGCGGGGTCCGAACGGCGAGGTCCCTGCGCGAATCAGGGTGTGCGATGGCGCCTCGACCGTCTCGGCGTCCTGTTGGGAGGCGTGTCCACCGGCGGCATGCTGCTGCTCCTTCCGGCGGGCGGACACCCCGGAGACTCGATTCGGCTGCCCCTGGCGGCCGGGGTCCTCGGCGCGTTCATGCTGGTCCTCGTCGGCCGGACTCCGCAGCGGTGGTTGTCGAGAGCGATGGTGTTCGCGTTGCTCGCGTTCGGCGGGTCCTACGTGATCTCGATCCTCGCCTCGTTCGATCCCGAGCGATCTGCGATGCGCAGTTCGGGGATTCCCATTTCGATCGTGGTCGGGCTGCTCGCGATGCGCCTTGGGGCGTCGTCGGCGGTGATGCGCTGGATCGGTTTGGCGGCTGGAGCGGCGCTGCTGCTGATGGTGGTCGACATGCTCTGGCAACGGATCGCCGAATTCAGTCTGATCGGGGGACTGCCGATGTCGAGTCGTCAGCAGGGAAGTCTGCCCAACGCCAACGACGTTGCGATGGCGGCACCACTGGCGGCACTTGCCACGGCGACGCTCGATCTGCGTCGCACGGCCGGTCGAATCCTCTCGAGCGTCCTCGCCCTCTCGACGCTCGTGGTCTGGCACCTCTCGGACAGCCGCAATCTGCTGCTCGGCATCGCGGCGGCGGGGGCGACGTGCGTCCTGATCCGTGGTGGGGAGTTCCGGCGGCGGCTGCGATGGATCCTGGTGGTCGCCTTCCTGTTGGTGCCGGCGATCCTGCCGTGGACGAGCCTGCGGCATCGGATCATCGTCGATCGCGTGGCCGCGACCTCCGCTTCGACGAGGCCGGCGGCGTCCGCATCCTCCGACGCACCGGCGTCGACGGAGGAGGCGGCGCTTTCGACGCTGATACGACGCCTCGCCGCGACTTCGCGGGGGCGTCTCTACACCGTCGCGTGGCGGACCGCGGCGGCGTTTCCTCTGCTCGGATGCGGGCCCGGACTCTTCGCCGAGGCGTGGTGGCATCACGAGGGCGGGGTCGCGTGGGGAGAGATCGCCCCCGACGTCGGCTACATGCCGTGGGCCCACAACCTCTGGCTCGAGGCCGCGGCGGAGCGGGGGTTCCTCGGACTCGCCTCGCTCCTCGGACTCGTCGGGACATGGGGCGTGGTCGTCGTGGCGGGATGGCGTCGTCGTGGGGGCAGGGTGCAGACGGTCGCGCCGCTCGTCGCCGCGGTCTCCGCAGCCATGGGTCTGTTGGTCATGGGGCTCTTCGACCTCACCTTCCTGAAGGAGTGGATCGGACTCCTGCTGATGTTCGGCCTCGGCGCGAGTGCCGGCGCCGCGGTGGGACTCAGCGCAGTCGAAGCAGGCCCAGCCCGAGCAGAGCGAAGCCCGCCGACATCCACGACAGCGTCGGCATCGGCAGCCGCGAATACTGCCTGAAGTTCGGATCGAGGCCGCCACCGGGATCGACTCGGTAGCCGTCGAGGCGCCCGACGAGTCCCCCGTATCCGCCGCCGTACTCGCAGTCGTTGCCGCCGTAGGGATCGGGGGGACAGGGCAGGCAGGCGCCGTACTCGCAATACTCGTTCTCGTTGCAGAGCACGTCTTCCGGACAGTTCGCGCAGTCCTCGAACGCGTTCACGAGACCATTGCCGCAGGGGGTCGCGGGAGTCGAGAGCCAGTTGGCGAGGAGGACCGAGAGGTCGCCGGGACCGATGATGCCATCGCCGTCGAGATCCGCCTCGAAGTCTCCGACGAGTCCCCACAGCGAGAGGAGGATCGAAAGGTCCGACGGCCCCACCTCGCCGTCGAGGTCGAGGTCTCCGCGGGCGTACTCGCACGCGTCGTGAAGGCCGTTGTCGTTCTTGTCGAGACCCGGAAGGACGAGCAGTTCGCAAGCATCGGCGAGCCCGTTGCCGTCGCAGTCGAGATCGAATCCGGACGCGATGTCGCAGGCGTCCGGCACTCCGTTGCCGTGGCAGTCGACGGCGGTGCCGTCGGCGAGATCGCACTCGTCGGGCACGCCGTTGCCGTTGCAGTCGCCGATCGCCTCGCAGGCGTCGGGGACGCCGTCGCCGTCGCAGTCGGCGTAGCCCGGCGTGCAGAGATCGATCTCCCCGTCGCCATCGCAGTCCGCGGCATCGGTCAGGGCCGCATAGGTCAGTCGCACCGAGATGCCGGTCGTCGGGCAGGCGCTCGGATCGACCGCCGGCGTGGCGACGAGCTCGATCTCGAGACCCCCGTCCCCCGCGATGGCCGCGAACTCCTTCGGCGACAGGATGATCGACGCCGTCGAAAGGCCCTGGTCGCAGGATCGTCCGTCCTCGGCGAACAGCGTCGGGAACTGCTCGCCGTCGAGGACCGGGATCACCACCTCGGTCCCCGCGTCGAGGTCGGCGAGGGCCTCCACCTGCAGTTCGACGTCCCCGAGCGCCTCGGGAAGGTCGTCGAAGAGGAAGGTCGCCGGCAGACCCGCACCGAACGGCGAAACGAAGGTCGCGTCGAGATCGATCCGTTCGATGCCCTGACAGTCGTCGGGAATGCCGTCGCCGTTGCAGTCCGGGCTCAGTCCCAGAGCCACGTCCTCCTCATCGGGCCTGCCGTTGCCGTTGCAGTCCTCGATCGTGGTGTAGACGTAGCGCACCGACCATTCGAGGCCGCAGACCGACCAGTCCCAGTCCATGGTCAGATCGACGCCGGCCTCGATCCAGGCGTTGAAGGTCTCCGCATCCACGACGCGAACCGCGGAGGCCTGCAGACACCCGGAGCCGGTCGGACAGTCGATCGACAGGGTCGCGCCGTCCTCGAAGGAGAGCGATCGGTCGTAGCAGGTGCAGCCGCCGTACTCGTCGCAGCTCCGGTAGGTGGTGCTGGTGAACTCGATGAAGACGTCGTCGGCCGCCGTCGGCAGGCCTTCCGAGGTTCCGACGCTGCCGACGAATTGGTCGACTCGGTCGATGCCGCGGAATGGATACTGGAGCCGAAGTCTCCAGTCGAGACCGCAGGTCGAACTCTGCCAACCCATGCCGACGCCGAGACCACCCTCTCGCCACGCGTTGAACTGCGACGCGGTGACGGTGACACCGTTGGCGACCGTCTCGCATCCCGACCCTTGGGGACAACTGAGTTCGACGAGAGGCGTTCCTTCGATCGAGAAGGTGCGTTCGAAGCACTCGCCGCCTCCGTACTGGTCGTAGCTTCGGAAGGTCCGCGACTCGAAGGAGACGACGACCGGACCGATCGCTTCGGGCAGGCCGGTGAAGGTCTCCGCGGCTCCGTTGCCGTCGAGCACGAGGTCGAGGAACGCGGATTCGCCAGCTGAGGCCGCTCGGCCGCCGAGCAGGAAGGCGACAGATGCCGCCGTGATCGCGGCCCCGATCGATCGAGAGACTTGTCGGCGCGTGCCGAGACGTGGCATCGCCGGGTGTTGGACATCGTGAAGTGCAGCCACGGAAGGTCTCCCGAAAGACCGCACGATCCTATCGCTCGACCGACGCGACGCAACGGGTTTTCAGGGAATCGCGGACGTCGACGTTCCGGGCGGAGGCAGGACGGATCGATCCCGAACAAACTCCGTTCCGGAGCTTCACGGCACGCCGTGCGAGTCTCGGATGGCCGTGGGAAGGGGTTCGCCGCCTCTCACGATCCAGCGGCGCCGCTCGACCGAATCCGCATCTTCCGCCATCGAACTTCGAGCGGGT
>JAFMML010000060.1 GCA_017859745.1 Planctomycetota bacterium | reverse complement strand
TAGATGTTCGCGAACTCGATGGGATCGCCGTGGTGCTGCAGGGCGATCGGTCCACGCTCGGCGACCCCGGGAAGCTGCGCGTTCTCGACGACCGTCCTTCCGTTGAGCGTCACGGTCAGCCGGTCGCCCTTCATCACGATGTGAAAGCGGTTCCACTCGCCCAGCGGGCGATCGGCGGGTTCGCTCGGCGTGACGCCCGCCCGAACGTCGACCGGCATCGAGGGGTCGGTGCGGTAGCCGTGGACCTCGCCCGAGCCGACCGGCCAGCACCAGATGTTGACCTGGCTCTTGGAACTTCCGCGCAGGTAGATCCCGCTGTCGCCGGCGTCGGCCACCTCGACCTCGAGCGGGGTGCCGTCGGGGGCGCGGGCCTGCGACCCGTCCGGCGCGATCACCGGACGCCTCGTGGGCGTCGCCTGCCCGGGGAAACGCCAGTCGCAGATCATCTCGAAGTCGCCGAACTCCCGCTCGCTCCACAGATCGCCGCCGCCGCCGTCGTAGGCAAGCACCCAGTCGCGGACCGCCCAATGGCGGGCGTTTCTCTCGTCGGCCTTCCATCCCTCGAGGTCGACGCCGTTGTACATGCAGATCCACGGCCGAACGTCCTCGTCGGCGACGAGCGCCGAGGGCAGCGGCGGGTCGGCCGGGGGCAGTTCTCGAACGCGGATCTCGCGGAACTCCACCGGCGAGCCCTCGCTCTCGAGGCAGATGAAGCCGCGACGCGGGCTCGCGTCGTAGCCCTCGGTGACCACGCGGCCGTTCAGCGATGCGACCACCCGACCGTCGAGACATTCGAGGCGGTAGTGGTTCCACATCGGAGCGGGATTCGAGCGTCGCTCGAGTGGAAACGCACGGCTGCCGCCGCGGCCGTTGACCGGGGTCATGACGGCGCCGTGGATGGGAAAGATGTCGCCGTCCGAGGTGAACCACTGCTGTTCGCGGCCGTCCATCACCTGCACTTCGACGCTGCGGGTGAAGGGCACACCACGCGCCGGAATCGGATCGCTCCAGATGAACAGCCCCGCATTGCCACCCGGGACGAGGTGCCGGTACTCGAGTTCGAGGACGAAGTTCTCGTAGGTGCGATCGGTCCGCATCACGCCGGTGGGGAAGCCGCTGCAGAGGATGACGCCGTCCTCGGCTCGCCACGTGCTCGTCGCGCCGTTGACGACGGTCCATCCATCCAGACTCTCGCCGTCGAAGAGATCGACGAACCCCTCCTCGCGGGTGCGCAGCCGCTCCATCTCGCCCTCGTTGCCGACGGGGTTGGCGACGCCACCGATGGGACCGTCCCAGTCGTCGCTGCGGAACGGCGATGCCGGAAGGCCTTCGGCGTTGAAGAGCTCGGCTTCGAGGGCCGGACCCCACAGATAGCGCACGGCGACCGGCTCGGAAACCTCCGGCGCCATCGCGACGACGTCCTCGCCGTCGATGCGAGCGAGCGCCCGATGGAAGCGTCGGTCTTCGCCGGCGAGCAGCACATGGCGGATCTCGTTGTTTCTCGCGAAGAGGCCCTCGGCGTGGTCGAAGCGAAGACGCATGCCGGCGCCTTCTCGAACCGCCTCGACGAAGGCCGGCCCCGACGGCACCACATCCATGCCGTACCGCTGCACCATCGCCAGCCGAGCGAGTCTCGCGCCGACGGGCTGCTTCCGGGCCGGGTGGATGTCGAGCGGGTCCCCGCAGTCCATGGTCACCGCAAGGCCGGCGTTGGGCGTCGCCATCGACGCCTGCCGCTGCGCCTCGCGCAGGCTTGCCGTCTGACCGCTGTCGCCGCCGTAGGCGAACGGCGCAATCTGAACGATCAGGAACGGGCGATCGAGGTGGTCGCCTCGCCAGTCCTCGATCATCGTCTGCAGCAGGCCGGTGTAGGCCGACGCGTTGCCGCGGTTGCTCTCGCCCTGGTACCAGAGATAGCCCGCCACGGTGAACGCCTTGATCGGATGGATCATCGCCTGATGGAGCGCCGCCACGGAGTTCGGGCCGAGCGCCGCGGCTCGCTGCGGCGGAAACGCGGCGCGTTCGAGACCCTTGGCCACCTTCCACGAACCCGCCAGCGACACGTCCCGGCCACCGCAGACGATCCTCATCTGCGATGCGTCGCCGTTGATCCCGCCTGGTCCCGCGTTGTCGACCATGCGCACCGCCACGAGGTTCTCTCCCGGTCGCAACGTCCCGGGAGGAATCGGGTAGCGGCGAGGCTGCGCCCACTTGCCGTCGCCGTGGGTCGAACCGACCGCGACGCCGTTGACGAACGAGTCGTCCTCGTCGTCGATGGGACCGAGTTCGAGAACGGCCTCGGCCTGTGGATCCCAGTCCTCGGGCAGGACGACGGTCCGACGGAAGAAGAGCATGCCGTCGAACCCACCGTGTTCACCGGCGAGCGTCGTGGGAAGTTCCATCGTCTCCCATGCCGACGCGTCGACGGCCGCGGTCTTCCACGCGTTGCCCCCGGGGGCCCGGGCGTCCAGGTCGTTCCACCACGCCGCGTCGAGATCCGCCGACGCCTCCGCGCGACGGGACGGGTCGGTGATCATCGCGAGATACTCGAGCTCCGAGGCGTAGGCGGAGAACCTCGACAGCGACTCGGGACTCATCCACGCCTCGACTCGGGTGCCGCCCCAGTCGGAGGTGATCACGCCGACGGGGATGTCGAGCGCCTGCTGCAGATCCCTGGCGAAGAAGAAGGCGACCGCACTCAGACCCCCGGCGGTCTCGGGCGACACCTCGACCCAGCGTCCGCGGACGTTCGATCGGGGGCTCGCGGCGATCGCGTTGGCGACGTCGAAGAAGCGGATCGACGGGAACTCGGCGGTGGCGACCTCCGCCTCCCAGTTCTCGACGCCTTGATACGACGGTGGCGCAATCTTCTGCTCCATGTTGCTCTGGCCCGACGCGAGCCAGACCTCGCCGACCAGCACGTCACGGATCGCGATGGTGTTGACGCCGGCGACGGTGACGGTGTGCGGACCGCCTGGCTCGCCGGTGGGGAGCATCGCCATGAACCGTCCTCGCTCGTCGCCGACCGTCTCGACCCGTCCGCCCCAACTGCCCTCGACGACGACGGACTCGCCGGGTCGAGCAAACCCCCAGACCGCGGCCTCGCCCTGCTGCAGGACCATGCCGTCGGAGAAGATCGCCGGAATCGAGACCGCGGCTCTCGCGTCCGAGACGGCAACGCCGACGAGAACGGTCAGAACGGCGGGGATCGTCGTGGCGAACGACGGACGACTGGCCGGTCCCCGAGTGATGGTGGTCTTCAACGAGACTCTCCTGCAGGCGTCTGGATAGCACCGCGAGATGGCGCCGCCGGCACTATACGGAACCAGTTCACCGAGACCCGCCCGCATCTCGAGACGCCACCGGGGTCCGCTACGCTTCCGACATGGATCCTCTCATCGCCGGTCTGGTGGGCTTCGCACTCGGCGCCGCGATCGCCGCGGCCGTGCTCGTCTGGCGAGCGTCCGCCAGCGCCTCTTCGCTGCGGTCCGAACGCGATCTCGCCAGGGATCGGGCCGAAGCCGCCGCCCGCGAGCGCGACGCCGCCGAAGCCCGCGCGAACGAATCTCGTGAACGCCTCGACGACAACGAGCGGCGCCGCGAGGAGTCCGAGCGCACCCTCGCGGTAGAACGGGAGCGTCTCGCGTCGCTCGAGCGCCGCCTCGCCGAGGAGGTCGAGCGTGTCGAGGAGCTGAAGGTCTCGATGCGCGACGTGTTTCGATCCGTCGGTCAGGAGGTGACCAAGGGCGGCCTCGAGGAGTTGAAGAAGTCGGTCGTCGAGATCGTCGCCGCGCAGAAGCAGCAGCTGGCCGCCGAGAGCGATGTTCGCCGGCAGGCGATCGAGGCGCAGATGAAGCCGATCCAGGAGGGGCTGGTTCGGCAGGCCGAGGCGATCCAGAAGATGGAGGAGAAGCGCGAAGGCGCCTACGCGGGACTTCGTCAACTCGTCGAAAGCGTGCAGAGCGGCCACGGCGAACTTCGCGAGCAGACCGGTCGCCTCGTGCAGGCCCTGCGCAGACCCGAGACCCGCGGCCGCTGGGGCGAGTTCACCCTTCGAAACGCCGTCGAGCAGGCCGGTCTCAGCCCCCACTGCGACTTCGCCGAACAGGTCTCGGTCGAGGGCGACGGCGGCCGCCTGCGACCCGACCTCGTGGTCAATCTGCCCGGTGGCGGTCGCGTCGTCGTCGACAGCAAGGTGGCGCTCGACGCGTTCCTCTCGATGCTCGAACCCGACGCCGACCGTCCCGCGCTGCTCGAGCGCCACGCCGAGGCCCTGGTGACGCACATGCGCGGCCTCGCCGCCAAGAAGTACTGGTCGCAGTTCGAGCGGTCGCCGGAGTTCGTGGTGATGTTCGTGCCGGTCGAGAGCGCCCTGGCCGCTGCGATCGAGGCGCGACCGACGCTCCTCGAGGACGGATTCTCGCAGCGGGTGGTGATCGCGGGCCCGATGAACCTCGTCGCTCTGCTGCGGGTCGTCGCAACGGGGTGGCGCGAGCACGACGTCGCCGAGAACGCCCGCAAGATCGCCGAACAGGGTGCCGAACTCCACGACCGCCTGCGAATCTTCGCCAACAAGCTCGCCGACGTCGGCAAGCATCTCGAGCGGGCGGGCCGGTCCTACGACGATGCCGTGGGTTCGTTCGATCGCCGCCTCATTCCGTCGGCCCGCCGCATGGAGGAGTTGTCGGTCTCCAAGGGCGATCCCGTGGAGGAGGTGCGCAGGGTCGGATTGACGCCTCGACTTCCCGATGCCGGCGACGCGACGGCGACGGGGCAGCCGGACGATCCCGAGTCGCGTGAGCACGCTCCTTCGACGGAGTGAGGCCACCTCGGGCATCTACACTCGCTCCATGCCCCGCCGCCCCGTCCACCCCAAGCGAAGAGGACCCGCCGGCCGCGACGACCACGGCGCGGCGCCGGGCCGCCGTCCTCCGCTGTCGATCGCGACGACGACGCTCTGGGAGTACCCCAGCCAGCACTACGACGCGAAGTCGATCGGGGTGCCGGATCCGATCGAGACGGACGCCGACGGCTCCGAGGCCTCTCGCCGGGCCGATGCCGCGGCCGCCACGGCGCCCGTCCGTCGCGACCGCAACATGCAGGGCGACCGAACCTATGTGGGCGCCACCCCGTCATGGGTGATCTGGCAACTGCTCTCCCGCTACACGAAGGCGAAGGACCTCTGCGTCGATCCGATGGCCGGGAGCGGCACCAGTCTCGACGTCGCCAGGGATCTCGGCCGCCGGGCCTTGGGCTACGACCTCCAGCCGACCCGGAAGGACATCTTCCGCGCCGACGCCCGCAAGTTGCCGCTCGAGGATGCCGTCGCCGACTTCGCCTTCGTCGACCCTCCCTACTCGACCCATGTGGACTACTCCGACGACCCCCGCTGCATCGGCAAGCTCGACGCCGGTGGAACCGATCGGGGCCGCGCCTACTACGAGGCCATGGACCTGGTGATCGCCGAACTGCACCGGGTGCTGAAACCGGGCCGGCATCTGGGCCTCTACGTCAGCGACTCGTATCGGCGCAAGAGAGGTGCAGCGCCGGGCGAGGGCGACTTCATGCCGATCGGATTCGAACTGTTCTCGATGCTGCGGGAGCGGTTCGAACCGATCGACATCGTTTCGGTGGTCCGCCACAACGCCAAGCTCGCCAAGGGCAACTGGCATCGGGCCGCCGAGGAGCAGAACTTCTTCCTGCGGGGGTTCAACTACCTCTTCATCGTTCGCAAGGGCGGATCCGAGCCGACCCGACCCCGCAATCGTTCGACGCAGCGGCGATGATGAAGCGTTCCTGCGCCGCTACGCTTGCGACCGAGCGACTTCCCTCTGGCATCCCCGCGCCGACGAGATCACGACCATGACCGACCCGGAATCTCCGGACACGAACCCTCTCGCACTCGCCGCAAGGGCTCTCGAGAGCGGCCGCCTCGACGAGGCCGACGGCTTCTTCGAGCAGGCCTGCGCGGGATCCAACCCCGCCGAGGGCTTCAACGGTCGAGGGATGACCGCCGCCATGCGCGGCGACTTCTCCTCGGCGTCGCAGCACTTCCAGCGTGCCATCGATCTCGAGCCGGCGAATGCCGTCTTCCGATTCCAGTTCGGCGTCTCGATGCTTGGGCAAGGGCGCCTCGAACCAGCAACAACGGCGTTCGAGAAGGCGGTCGAACTCGATGCCGGGTTCGGACAGGCGTGGTTCAATCTCGGAGCGGCGCGGCGGCAGGCCGGCGACGGGGACGGCGCCATCGAGGCGTTTCGCCGGTCGTCGGAAGGCGATCGGGGCGTTCCGCAGGGCCGACTGGCGATCGTCGAGACGCTTCGGGCCGGCGGCGCCGTCGAGCCGGCGATCGCCGCCGCTCGCGAGGCCATCGCCGAGAAGGACGACTGGGCCGAGGCCTGGGGCCAGCTCGGCCTCTGCCTCGCCGCGAAGCAGGACATCGAGACCGCGCTCACCTGCTGGGAGCGGGCGGTCGAACTCGAACCGAAGTTCCTCGACGCACGCTTCCACATCGGCGTCGCCCACGGCATGCTGGGGCGTCTCGACGAGGCGGCGGCGGCATATCGAACCGTGCTCGAGTCCGCACCCGGGCACGTCAAGTCGGCGGTCAACCTCGCCGGTCTCCTGATGCACAAGGGCGAACTCGACGAGGCCGAGCGTCGCCTCGTCGACGCGACCCGGGTGCAGTCGCCGGAACGGGCGATGGCCTTGACGGCCTTGGGCGACCTTCGCATGAGACAGATCAAGCTCGCCGAGGCGGAACAGTCCTTTCGAGAGGCTTGCAGTCTCGTCCCTCGGGAGCCGCGTCCATGCATCGGCCTCATCGCCTGCCTGCTCGAGCAGGCGAAGCACGGCGATGCGCTGGCCGAGGCGGAGCGACTGTCGCGGGAGCATCCGGATCTGCCGGCCAGCTCCGAGTGTCTCGTCGAGGCACTGATCGCCAACGGGCATGCCGAGCAGGCGATGGGCGTCATCGATCCCTGCATCGCCCGTCACGGCGCCACTCCCTTGCGACACGGACTGAAGGGTCGAGTGTGCGAGACGATGGGCGATCGGGACGGCGCGCTCGCGGCGTTCGAGGCCGCACTCGCGCTCGATCCCAACTTCACGCCGGCGCAGCAAGGCAAGGCACGACTCGCCTGAGGCGTCGGACTACGACGCCGGCGGCACCGTCAGCACCGAGCATGGCGCATCGCGAACCACCCGCTCGGCGGTGCTGCCGAGGAAGAAGTCCCGCAGATTCGCCCGGCCCCGGGTGCCCAGCGCCACGAGATCGGCCCCGTTGGCGACCGCGAACTCGACGATGCCGTAGCCGTGGTTGCGGTTCTCCAGCACATGGAAGGTCGGCTTCACCCAGCGGGTCTCCGGATCGTCGGGGGCGCAGAAGCTCTCGATTCGCCGCGACAGCGCGTCCATGAACTGCTTGCGATAGTCCGGTGCGGCCTGCGGCGTCGCGGATCGGTAGTGCAGCCGCAGCCACGGCGGATTGAACACGTGGACCGCATGCACCTCCGCATCGTCCTGCGCCGCCAGGCGCATCGCGGCGAAGAGGGCCTCCCGCGAGGTCGGCGAGAAGTCCACGGCGACGACGATCCGCCGGAACGGGCCGGTGTGGTCCTGCCGGACCAGCATGGTCTTCACGCGGGATCGCCGTACCGCGTGGGTCGCGACGGTGCCGGCTCCGTTGCCCTCGCCGGTGCCCTGCAGGCCCATCACCAGCAGGTCCGCACCGGACGCCTCGACCGCGGACGCCACGCCTTCGCTGGGCTGATCGACCCGAAGATCGAACTCGACGGACTCGCTCCCGGGCACGCTCGTAGCGAACTCGCGCCACGCCTTGCGGGTGTCCTCCAGCACGTTCTCGCGAAGGTCCGGGTCGGCGCCGCCAAGAGCCTCCTCGAGATCCGCAAGCACCAGCGACTCGACCACATGCACCGCCCGCAGCGAAGCGCGATTCCACTTGGCGATGCGAACCGCCTCGGCGAGAGCGGCCTTCGAACCGTCGGTGAAGTCGATCGCGACGACAAGCGACTTGAGGGTGTCCATGGACATGCGCGCTCCGGGGTGCGAGGAATCGGGACGGGCATGCTACGCCCGGGGCGGGGCATGACCCACACCCCTCGCGCAGATGCAGGTCCTTTCCCCTTCCGATCGGCTGCATCGCGGCGACCGCAATGAGGATCAAGTCGCGACGCGGTCGGCCGCCTTCATCCTGCGGTATCGCCAGTTGAGCAGCAGGATCAGGCCCAGAATCACCGCGAGGCCGCCGTAGGTGAGCCACGGATCGTCCCGATCCACGTAGGCGTTGATCACGCCGGCGCCCAGGTACATCGCTCCACATCCGAGGAAGCTGCCCAGTGCGATCCCCAGAAGCGCAGCGCCTCTCGAGA
This sequence comes from Planctomycetota bacterium, assembly GCA_017859745.1. Taxonomy (GTDB): domain Bacteria; phylum Planctomycetota; class Phycisphaerae; order Phycisphaerales; family SM1A02; genus VGXO01. The sequence goes on along the minus strand of JAFMML010000060.1, from coordinate 8,294 downwards.
GACCGAGCAGTCGTCCGAAGATCGAGCCGCCGACGCTGCCGGTCGCCGCCAGCGGAAAGGTCACGAACAGCACCAGCCCCACGAAGGTCGCCCGGCGAATCCACGGCTGTCGCTTCAGGATGAAACGGCCGTCCGCCACCAGACCACGGAGCCGTGGGCCCAGCAGCGGCAGGCGCCACAGGAATCCCTGGTGGTAGACGAGCAGGCTCGCCACCGCGAGATCCATCCACATCACCATCAGGAAGAGCTCGCCCCGCGTCAGGAAGGCGTGGGCCTCGGCCAGACCGTCTCCTCCGCCTTCGACGCCCCCGAGAATCACGAACCGGCCGAAGACGAAGAAGGTCGCCAACGCCGTGGCGAGCAGCTTCTGCAGGTACGCGCCGTCGTGGGCGAGGTAGACCCCCGCAAGCATCCCGGCGGTCAGCAACGCCGGCCCGACGAGCGTCGCCCACCAGATCCACGGATGGTCTTGGCGGAAGGTGTCCGCGAAGCGACTCTCGTCTTCGGCGAGACGGTCCGCATCGAGATCTGCTGCATCGGCGTCGGCGTCGATCGGGCGGCTCCTGCGAGCCGTCAAGCGTATCTCGTCGCCGCCGATCAGGTTCGGGATGCCACCGACTGCGCCCACTCGAACGTGCGTCGGAGGCCTTCCTCGAAGGCGACCTCCGGCGCGTATCCGAGGTCCTCGCGGGCGCGGTCGATCGCGGCGCAGGAGTGCGGCACGTCGCCGGCCCGCGGCGCACGAAACTCCGGGGCGAGGTCGACCCCCGCCACCTCGCTCAGCGTCTTCAGCAGATCGAGCAGGCTCCTTCGTTCACCCAGGCCGACGTTGAAGGCGTCGCCCGCGAGATCCCGGCTGGGATCCGAGGCGAGGTGCAACGCCTGCACCACGTTCGCCACCGGCACGAAGTCCCGGGTCTGGGTGCCGTCCCCGAAGACGATCGGCCGACGCCCCGCCGTCGCCGCGTCCATGAACGCCGAGATGACCGCCGCATAGGCCGAGGAGGGATCCTGCCGGGGACCGAAGACGTTGAAGAAGCGCAGACTCGCCGCATGGAACCCGTAGCGACGGGCGTAGGACTGGAGAAGCAGCTCGCCCGCGGCCTTGTGGGCGGCGTAGGGGGACGCGCAGTCGATCGAATCGGTCTCGCGACTCGGAAGCGAAGGCGTCGGGCCGTAGACCGCCGCCGACGAGGCGAAGACCACGCTCCGAACACCCGCCTCGCCGGCGATCCGAAAGATCTTCTCGCTGCCGGTGAGATTCACCGCGAAGGCCCGTTCGGGATCCTCCATGGTCCGCGGAACCGAGACCTCCGCCGCGAGGTGGTGGACCCCGTCGCAGCCGTCGATCGCAGCCCGGATCGCGGACTCGTCCTCGATCGAGGCCTCGACGAGCTCGACGCCGTCCGGCACGTTGTCGCGGTGCCCGGTGGAGAGGTCGTCGAGCACCCGAACCCGACGGTTCGCCGCCAGCAGGCGCTCGACGAGATGGGAGCCGATGAACCCTGCACCTCCGGTGACGAGGGCCATTGCTTCGGGAGGGGCTGAAGGGGGGTTGCGCATCGTTCCGATAGATGATCGGTCGGCGAGGCGTCGCCGCTTCCCATCATTCCGAAGCCGACCTCCTCGAGTCGACCCCTCGAGTCGACGTCCGAACAGGATCTCGCCCGTGCCACTTCGCGTCGCCCTCTGCCAACCGTTGATCCCGCAATACCGGGTTCCGGTCTACGCGCGGCTCGCCGCCTCGCCGGGCATCGATCTCACGGTCTGGGCGAGTCGCGGCGCCCGAGGTTCGCTGAAGTCCGCGCCGACCGAGGGCCTCTTCGAGGTGGTCGAGTCGGAGGTCCGCTGGTTCGGACCGCTGCTCTGGCAGCCCAACTCCCTGGCGTGCATGCGGACGACCCCGCCGCCGGACGTGGTGATGCTCAACTGGAACAGTCGAGCGCTCGAGATGCCGATCGCGGTTCGACGGGCCCGTCGGCGGGGCATCGGCACGGTCCTCTGGAGCCACGGCTTCGGCACCAAGGCCCCACTCGTGGGCGACTGGGTTCGCCGCAGCTTCGCCCGCAGCGCCGACGCGTTCATGCTGTACGGCCCCACCGGCCGGGAGAAGCTCCGGCGCGAGGGGTTCCCGCCGGAGAAGCTGTTCATGGCCGTCAACGCCCTCGACCAGTCGCCGATCCAGGCGGCGGTCGCCGACTGGAGCGCAGACCCGACCCGTCTCGAGGCCTTCCGCGCCGAGCATGGTCTCGGCGACGATCCGGTCATGCTCTACATCGCCCGCCTCGAACCGGAGAAGCGACCCGACCTCGCCGTCGATGCGCTGGCCCGGGTCGCCGAGCGGGTTCCGGCTCGCCTCGTGCTGATCGGCGACGGCAGCGTCCGCGGCGACCTCGAGGCGCAGGCGAAGCGGCTGGGGGTGCGGGAACGCGTCCACTTCGCCGGCGCCCTCTACGACGATCGGGACATCGCGCCGTGGGCGCTCAACTCGAAGGTGCTGGTGCATCCGGGGGCGATCGGGCTCAGCATCTTCCACGCCTTCGGCTACCGCCTGCCGGTGGTCACCTCCGATCGCGTCGAGATCCAGATGCCGGAGTTCGAGACCCACGTCGACGGCGAGAACGGCCTGCTCTACCGCCACGGGGACGCCGAACACCTCGCCGATCGGCTGCTCGCGATCCTCGAGGACGAGCCGCGTCGCCTGAAGATGGCCGAGGCGGCCTTCGAGGTGGTGTCGGGTCCCACCGGACGCAACATCGAGGGCATGGTCGGAGGCATCCTCGAGGCCATCGATCACGCCGCTGCACAGCACGGCAAGTCACGCCGGTGAACCCGCCGCCGAGGCGATGAACGGTCGGGTGTCTCCTACACTCCGCCCGCCATGACCTCGTCCACCGCCACCTCGCCCTCCCGCTCGTCCGAGCGTTGCGTCACGCTGGGACTCCTGCAGCACGCCGCCGGTCCGGAGACCCCGCGCGAGGAGGTCTTCGACCGAGTTCGCGAACTCGCCCGCGAGGCCGTCTCCAAGGGTGCCGAGATCCTCTGCACGCAGGAGCTCTTCGCCGGGTCCTACTTCTGCCAGGAGGAGGACGCGGAACGGATGGACCTCGCCGAGCCGATCCCCGGGGAGACCACCGCGTTTCTCGCCGGACTCGCTCGCGAGCACGCCGTCGAGATCGCGGGCAGCCTGTTCGAGCGCCGCGCGGCGGGCGTCTACCACAACACCAGCGTCTATCTCGACGCGACCGGCGCCATCGTCGGTCGCTACCGAAAGATGCACATCCCCGACGATCCCCGGTTTCTCGAGAAGTTCTACTTCACCCCGGGCGACCTCGGCTGGCAGGTGGTCGAGGGCCGCGCGAAGGCGGGACTGCTCGTCTGCTGGGACCAGTGGTACCCCGAGGCGGCGAGACTCACCGCACTCAAGGGCGCCGAGATCCTGATCTATCCCACCGCGATCGGCTGGTGGCACGGCGAGACTCCCGAGGATCGCGTGCAGCAACGGGAGGCGTGGAAGGTCATGCACCGCGCCCACGCGATCGCCAACGGCGTCTTCGTCGCGGCGATCAATCGCGTCGGCATCGAGGACGATCTGGAGTTCTGGGGCACGAGCCTGGTGTGCGACCCGGGCGGCGAGGTGATCGCCGAGGCGTCGGCGAGCGATCCCACGGCACTCGTCGTCCCGTGCGACCTCGGCCGCATCGAGGAACTCCGCCGGGGATGGCCGTTCCTGCGGGACCGGCGCATCGACGCCTACGGCGGCCTGACGAAGCGCCTGCTCGACGACGCGGCGTCATGAACGAACCCGATGCCGACGCGGCGCACGAGGGTTCCGCGCCCGCCCCCGACGCGTCGATTCCAGACGATCTGCGTCTCGACGGCTCGCCTGCGGCGGCGGGGTGGCGCATGCCCGCGGAGTGGTCGCGACTCGATGCGGTGTGGCTGGTCCGGCCGCACAACGACGAAACCTGGCCGGGCTGCCTCGATCTCGCCCGACGAGAGTGGGACAACTTCGCCGGCCGCCTTCGCGAGGTGGTCGAGGTGCGGGAGACCGCGTCGCTGGACATCCCCACCAACGACAGCTGGATCCGCGACTTCGGACCGGTGTTCCTGACCCACCCCGAGCGAGGCGTCGCCGGTGTCGCCTTCCGCTTCAACGGCTGGGGCGACAAGTACGAGCCTCGCACGCTCGACGACGCGGTGCCGGCGGCGATCGCCCGACGCTTCGGGGTTCCCATGTGGTCCCGCGAGGAGATCCTCGAAGGCGGATCGATCGAGACCGACGGTCTCGGCACGCTGCTCGTGACCGAGCAGTGTCTGGGCAACGAGAACCGCAATCCCGAACTCGGCCGCACGGGCATCGAGGGCATGCTGCGGGAGACCCTCGGTGTCGAGACGATCGTCTGGCTGCCGGGAGGCATCGAGGGCGACGACACCGACGGCCACATCGACGACATCGCCCGCTTCGTCGCACCGGGCGTCGTCGCGGCGGTCGAGGCGCCTCCGGACCATCCCGATCACGCGGTGCTGGCGGCGAACCGCAAGGTGCTCGACCGAGCTCGGGACGCCCGCGGCGAGCGCCTCGAGATCGTCGCCCTGCCCTCGCCCACGCCGATCCACTTCGACTTCCCCGCGGATCGCTTCGGCCCGGGCGGACGGCGCATGCTGCCGGCGAGCCATGCGAACTTCCTGATCGCCAACGGGCGGATCTTCGTGCCGGTCTTTGGGAGTCCCAGCGACGACCTCGCCTGCCGTCGCCTCGAGCAGGCCTCGGGTCTCCCCGCGACGGCAGTGATGGCAAGGCATCTCGTGGTGGGCCTGGGCAGCCTGCACTGCCTGAGTTGCCAGCAACCCGCGTCGCCGGTCGCCTGAGCGATCCCACCGCACGTTCGGTCCCGACCCTCGAACTGGCTTCCGGCATCGCTCTTTGGGGACGACGAGATCGAATGGGCGATAACCCGCCGATGGTCCCGATACCGCCGACATCGAGCGACTCGGCCGCCGGCGACGACGGGCGGGTTCGCTGGCGTGACGGACTGCTCGGCCGGACGGTGCTGCTGGGCATCCTGCCCATGACGGCGCTGCTTGCGGCGCTGATCGCCTACGGCACCGCCTCACGCTACGGATCGCTTCGGTCCGCCGCCGAGGACGCGCTGCGTTCCGCCGCGTCGGAGATCGCCTACGAAGTCGATCTGGGGGGACACGACGCGGTCGAACTGGCACGGGTGATCGCCGGGGGCCAGCGAGACGGCATGTTCGGCATGCGCCGTCTGACGATCGAGGTCCTCGAAGGCCTGCTCGAGGATCACCCCGACATCCTCGCGGCCTACGTCGGCTACGAATCCGACGCCGACGGCAAGGACGCGGAGAGCCTGCGGCTGGGCCTCGATCCGGCCTCGATGGACGGCGAGGGCCGGTTCCTGCCCTACTGGTTCCGCGATCCCACCCGGGGCGGCGCGATCGCTCTCAAGCCCCTCGTCGACATGGAGTCGAGTCTCTACTACGGAGGGGTGAAGCGGAACTTCGCCTCGACCCGCCGCGCGGAGGCGATGGTCACCGAGCCGTACTACTACGACGGCGATCTGATCGTCGAACAGACCTGGCCGATCGTCGTCGACGGCGCCTTCGTCGGCGTCGCGGGCATCGATCGGAGTCTCGCCGGACTTCGCGAGGACGCCCTCCGCCTCGCCGAGGATGCCCAGGGCGACGTCTTCATCGTGTCGGGTCGCGGACGCTTCGTGGCGACGAGCCTGCCCGGGGACGAGGCCGGCGGCGACACGCCGCTGCAGACCCGTGAGGTCGCCGAGACCCGATTCGGGCAGACGATGGCGCCGATGCTCGAGGCCACGACGACGGCGCAACTCGATGTCGCGCCGAGCCCGATCGACGGCGAACCGTGCTACTGGGCCTGGCAGACCACCGCGACCGGCGACTGGACCGTGATCGTGGCCCGGCCGGTCCGGGCGATCACCGGCCCGATCGTCGCCGACACGATCGGCATGGTCGCCGCCGCCTCCGCGGCGCTGGTGGTGCTGGTGGCGCTGCTCATCCGACTCGCCGCAGGATTCGCCCGTCGCATCCAGGCCGCCTCCTCCGCCGCCTGTCGCATCGCCTCTGGAGATCTCGCTGGCGAGGTTGCTGGTGGCGGGAGTCGAGACGAGGCCGGTCTCCTGTTGCGAAGCCTCGGCCGCATGCAGTCGGGACTTCAGTCGATCGTCGGTCGCATCAAGCACGCCGCGGTCAGCCTGCACACCGCCAGCACCGAGGTCGCCGCCGCCAGTCGTCAGCAGGAGGACGCCTCGAAGGAGTTCGAGTCCTCCTCCGCCGAGGTCGCCGCCGCCGTGCACCAGATCAGCCGCACCGGCGACAACCTCGTGGCGACCGTCGAGGAGGTGCGGGCGATGACCGACGAGGCCGCGGGACTCGCCTCGGAGGGAAGAGACTCGCTCGGCGGCATGCACGAGTCCATGCGCACGCTCGAGAACGCGACCACGTCGATCGCCGACAAGCTCGCCGCGATCAACGACAAGGCTGCCGGCATCAACTCGATCGTCGTCACCATCACCAAGGTCGCGGATCAGACCAACCTCCTGTCGGTGAACGCCGCGATCGAGGCGGAGAAGGCCGGCGAGCACGGCCGCGGCTTCCTCGTCGTCGCCCGGGAGATCCGACGTCTCGCCGATCAGGCCGCCAACGCCACCCTCGACATCGAACGGATGGTCGCCGAGATGCAGTCGGCGGTCTCCGCGGGAGTGATGGAGATGGACCGCTTCGCCGAGCAGGTCCGAGCCGGTGTCGAGCAGGTCGATGGGATCGGGACGGGCATGGGGCGGATCATCGAGCACGTCTCCTCGACCGCCGAGCGGTTCTGCACCATCGACGAGGGCGTCCGGGAACAGTCCGCCGGCGCCCGCCAGATCGATGCGGCGATGGTGCGCCTCCGCGAGCGTGCGGAGCAGAGCGCCGAGGGCGTTCGGGAGTTCGCGGATGCGGCGCAGAGCCTGCAGAAGGCGCTCGCGAGCCTGCGGTCGGTGATCGACGAATTCAAGACGGGTCCCTGAGGCGTCGCCACGTCGAAGCCTTGGTCGAACGGCGATTCGACCATCGACCGGTTCGCGGCCGTGTTCCCGCCGAGCGTCGTGACAGAGGGACACTTCTCGGACACCGACCGACCAACAAGGACGATCCAGACCGACGACCCGAGTCGTCTCTCGCCGCCGGTTCACGCCGTGGAAGGGCCGTACCTGGAGCCGATCCCTCGATCACCGGTTCGCCCTGCGTCACCGATTCGAGGCCTTCAGGCCACCGGTGGGTCTGGATCGATCATGCGGGTCGATTGAAAAACATCGGTCGCCGCGGCGTCCTCGGGCGTTATTCGCTCCGATTTGCGACGTGTGAGATTTGCGCTGGCATCCCGTCCGATGGTGCACACAATAGAAATGAGGCAGAACCGTCGCCGACGTGTTCTCGCCCTCGAGTTGCTGTGCGAGGCGAACGGGATGTTCGTCTCGGTCCGACCCGTCGCCGGTTCCTCGATCGAGAGGCCGATCGGGTCCACATCCGTGAGTCCGTGGTCGGTGCTCGGTCGACTTCGGAATGCCCTTCACCGAGCAGACGAGTTCCGGTCGCCAAGAGACGACGATTCTCGGGCCGAGGACTCGCCAACGGTCCAGCAGAAGGAGACGACCGAATGAAGACCATGTTGCTCGCCGGCGGCATCGCCGCCACCCTCGCCTGTTCGGCCGCGGCCGACTTCACCGTGGATCTCGGATCCGGCCCGCTGGTCGGCAACGAGACCCGCTTCGTCGAGATCATGGTCGATGAGACCATGATCCCGTCAGGAACGGTCATGGTCGGCTTCGAGTTCTCGATGGACTACGTCGCCGGAGCCGGCGCCGAGTGGGCCTCGGACCTGGGCTTCTGGATCAACGACGCCAACGGCAATCCCAGCGTCCAGATCGGCGGCTTCAACATTCTCTTCGCCGACCTCCAGGGCGCGGCCTGGGGCTTCGACGGCGCCGGATCGGCCGCCTCGGGAACCTACACCGACGCGCAGGACCTGCTGCACAGCGGCACCGGCATGTGGCGGTTCTCGATCGGCAACGGCTGGACCGGCGGCGGCGCGGTCGAATACAACAACGTCACCATCAACGTGATCGTCGGCGAGATCGGGGTCTGCGGCGATGCCGAGGGCAGCTGTGGTGAAGTTCACCCGACCCCGGGCTGCAACGACACCACCTGCTGCCAGGCGGTCTGCGACTTCGAGCCGTTCTGCTGCGACGTCGAGTGGGACG
>JAFMML010000059.1 GCA_017859745.1 Planctomycetota bacterium | reverse complement strand
ATCAGAGAAGGATTCGGGAAGACGAACTGACGTTAAACTCATTCCGTCTCCACCGGGCTGCCCTCTCCGCCGCCTGCACATTTGCCGGCCTACGAGTTGATTTAATCACCTGCTGCTATGCTTCCGTCTCCTACCGATATCTCAATGAGTACCGCACACGGAAGCCGGTCGAGGACCAGGTGGCCGGACTTCTTTCTACTCGGTGCCATGAAGAGTGGTTCGACGACTCTCGCCGCTCACCTCGACGCCTGCGACGGAATCATGATCTGTAAGCCCAAGGAGCCTCAGTACTTCAGCGGCGGCCGCTTCGGCAAGTCCGGTGCCGACTCCTACTGCCAGCTGTTTTCCGAGGCGTTACCTACGCAGTTGTGCGGCGACGCGTCTACGTGCTACACCCGATATCCCCACCACGGAGACGTCGCAGGCCGAATCGCTCGCGAGTGCCCGGACGCCCGTTTCATTTACCTGATGAGAGATCTGACCGATGGGGTGTACTCGCACTACCTGCACTCGATGTAGGAAAGGTGGCAAACCAAACGCCTCGCGCCGATCTCTTTCGAGCAAGCGTGGCGCAGCGATCCGGAGTATCTCGACGCGAGCCGGTACCTGTTCCAGTTGAATCAGTACTTCCCGCTCTTTCCGCGGGACAGGTTCTTTCTCTGTACAACCGAAGAACTACGCGATTCGCCCCGAGATCTCGTGAACCGAATCTGCTTGTTCCTGGGGGCGGATTCAAGTGGTTCAGATCCGGTTCAGGGGGAACGTAAGAACGTGAGCGTCGGCGAAGGGTTCAAGACGGTCTATGCCAAAAAAACTGCGGCAGGGCTCCGGCACTCGGCCATTGGTCGGCTGATGGCGATGTTCACCCCAGCGCAGCTCCGGCGTTCGCTCGGCAAGAGAATTCGTTCGGCCCTGGCCAGCACAGCCGCCACGCGCGATCTTGATAGGTTTCGATCGCAGCTGTCGCCCTACCGCGACCGCGATCGGATCGAACTGCTTGCGGAACTTCGACCGTCGATTCTGGAGCTGCAGGAATTCTGGGGACGTGACCTTTCGGATTGGCTCGCGCCGCGTCGTACCGTCAGCCCCGCAGCACCACCCGCTCGACCCCCCGCGACGTGACCGCCGCTCCGCCATCGGCGGGCTCGAAGCGGCACCGCAGGTCGGCCTTCGCCAGCGGAAACGGGGCCAGTCCGATCTCCCGCAGGTCGAGCTTGATCCGGTAGCACGGGCCGAAGACCGAGCGATCGGCCGACGCGTTCAGCTGCCCGCCGCCGACCTCCCACCGGCCAAGCGGATTGCGGCCTTGCGCCGCGGCGCCGGGGGCGAACACCTCGAAGACGAGTGTTCCTTCCGCGTAGCGAGGCAACGGATACGGCTGCGAGAACAGGTAGGCATCGAGCTCGATGATGTCCGACACCCCATCCGCATCGATGTCGATGGGCTTCGGACCGAAGACCAGAGCGACTCGATTGACCGGCGCCGTCATCGGCGTCGCCTCGGGGACCCGCGGCGGAGGCGACATCGGACGGCCATCGGAGGTCTCGACGCTCACGGTCTGACAGGCACCCACGCAGAACAGGGCCGCCGCCCAGAGCGCGAACCACTTGGATCCAGCCCCCAACTCCGAGCGCCGGCGCCATCGTTGCATCCGCTCTCGCCCGCACCCTCGCCCACGATCCCCGCCGTGTCCGTGCTCCCTGGTCGGGAAGATTTCGACGCTGCCCGACACCGCGAGCGATTCCGACGCGGACGTCGCAGCGACCGGGCGATCGCTCCCAACCGAAGGCATGGCGGCCCTCGTGGAAGTTCTCCCGTCCCGACGCCGGGTCCGATTCATCGTCGATCGCCTTCGGACCCGGACCCGCCATCTGCACCACCCATCACCCGATCCGACGATGCCCGGCCATCGGCGCCATCGACAGGCGCTTCTCTCGACGGACTGGACCGATTCGGCAGTGCGGTGTCCGCCTCGGGACCCGCCTCGCCGGCCCCGTCGGCGTCGGCTTCCGCCTTCGGCGGCTCGAGGAACCCGACCTCCTGCTCGCTGGTCGCCGACGGTGCGCCGATCGTGTCGATCCGTTCGCCGTCCGGGCCGATCTGGCCCTGCAGTCCGTCGAGCTCACCGCGTCGAATCTGATCGAGCAGCGGCGGATCGAGGCTCAGCTTGTCGATCATCTCCTTGGACAGCTCCTCCATCCGCGCATCGCGGATCGAGTCGCCGTTGTTGTTGATGACGTGCGGCGTCAGCACGATCAGCAGCTCCGTCTTCTCGATGGTCTCGCTCTTGTTGCGGAACAGCTCGCCAAGCAGCGGGATGTCGCCGAGCAGCGGGACCTTCTTCTCGATGTTCTCGTAGCGATCGCTGATGAGCCCGCCGATGACGACGGTCTGCCCGTCCTTCACGGTGACGGTGGTGTTCGCCCGACGCCGCGTGATCACGGGGCTCTCGAAGTTCTCCGAGATCTGGATCGATTCGCGACTCAGACGCGAGATCTCAGGCTCGATCTCCATCCGTACGTAGCCGTCCGGATTGATCGTGGGGGTGACCCGCAGGATCACTCCGATGTCCTCGGGGGTGACCGCCGACTGCTGGCCTGCCGATGAGAACGAGATCGCATCCGGCAGGCGAACCGTGTCGCCCACCTGGATGAAGCCTTCGGAGTTGTTGGCGACCATGACCGACGGGTTGCTCAGCACCTGCACCCGGTTCTGGCTCTCGAGGGCGTTGATCAGGAGATCGAAGTCGGCGCTGCCCACCGCGATGTTCGGTACACCGATGCCGTTGGCGAAGAGCGCCGGCGCCAGCCCCGCCAGACCGGGCACCGACACGCCGCTGTTGCGGTCGAAGGGCGTCCGAGGGAGACCGAATCCGCCCGCCACGTCGACGTTGCCCGCGGTGAAGCGGGTGAACTCGAGACCCAGACGCTCGTCGTTGGAGAGTTCGACCTCCGCCAGCAGCACCTGGATCAGGACCTGCGGCGGGTCGATGTCGAGTTCCTTGATGATGTCTCGCACCCGATCGGCGTATCGGGGACTCGCCGTCACCACCACCGAGTTGCTCTTGACGTCGCCGACGATCGTCACCTCGCGCTCGAGCAGGCGCGCCGCCGAGGGAAGCTCGTCGCTGCCGAGGGTCTGGACGACCTTGCGCTGGTCCTCGCTGACGAACTGTCCGACGATCTCGGCGACCTCCTCGGCGGTCGCGTTCTTGAGGCGGTAGACGAAGGTCTCGCGCTCGTTCGCCTCCGCCGCGTCGAGTTCTTCGACGACCTTCGAGACCAGATCCAGATACCCCGACGTGCCCGACACCAGCAGACTGTTGGTGCGGCTGTCCACGGTGATCGACAGCTGCTGCCGCTCGTCGGGCACCATGGTCAACTCCGTCGAGGAGAGCCCGGGCGGGCCCGACATCGCCGGCAGTTCCAGCTCGACCTCCTCGGCGATCTCGCGCGGACGCAGCACGAACATGTTGCCGCGCTGACGCAGGTTGAAGAGCTCGCGGAGGATCTGCGCCATCGCATCCGCATCGGCGTTGGTGAGCTGGAAGACGCGGATGTTCTGTCCGCCGAGCGTGGACTCGTCGAGGTCCCGAATCATCCGCTCGAGCAGCGGAATCGAGTCGCCCGGTGCCCGGACGATGACGGTGTTGGTCCGCACATCGGGCACCAGGCTGATCGACTCGCGAGTCGCCTGGCTGATCTCGACCTCCAACTCCTGCTTCTCGCCGTCGCCGCCGCCGTCGATTTCGCGGAGGTAGCGAACCACCGTCGCCATGGCCCCGCCGCGGCGACGTCCGATGCCGCCGCCCGAGAGCACCGTCTCGACGAGGCCGACCATCTCGACCGCGTTGGCCGACGCGAGCGGGATGTACTTGATGTCGACCACGGTGCCCGCGGCGGTCCCGTCCAGGCGCTCGACCAACGATCGGATCGCCGCCACATCCTCGGCGGGTGCCGCAACGACGATCGCGTTCAGACGGTCGTCGGCGGACACGCGAACGGTGTTCGGCCCGCGACTGCGGTTGGCCTCGTCGACGTACATCGAACGAATGGTGGGAAGCATCTCGCCGGCACGACCACGTGCCAGCATGAACACCTCGACCGGGAGATCGGCGTCGCCCAGTTCGCTCTGTTCGAGCAGTCGAACCAGCTCGCGCACCGTCTCGACGTTCGATTCGTTGGCGGCGACCAGCAGGCTGTTGCTTGCCGGATCCGCGAGGATCGACACGCGATCGGACGGGCTCTCCGCCGAACCGAGGCTGCGGGTCCTCTCGATCATGAGACGTTCGAGGCGTGGGGCGAGATCCACCGCTCGCCCCCGGTCGACCTGCACCACGGCCAGTCCGAGGGCCGCGTTCATCGGCATCCCCTCGAGCTGCTCCACCAGCTTGCGAATCGCTTCGACATCCTCGGGGCTCGCCGTCACCAGCAGACTGCCCGTGCGCGGATCGGTCAGAACCAGCGGTCGGCTGCGCTTCGACACGTCGGCGGGCAGGTCGGCGTAGCGACGCTCCATCACCCGGTCGATGGTGTCGACGAGTCGGTTCATGTCGCCGCCCCGCACCGCGACCACCTCGACCAGCGACGCGTCGTCCGGGGGCGCGGCGTCGAGGTCCTTCGCCAGCCGCGAGATCACCTCGTAGGCATCGTTGCCCGCCGCGACCACGAGGGCGTTCGCCCTGGGATCCGCGAGCACCAGCGCCTTCTCGAGATCGGCGGTCTCGGGCTGGACCCGCCGAAGGCGCTCGAGCCGCGCATCCATCATCTGCTGCACGATCGGAGCGACGCGGCTCGCGGCGGCGTTCTCGAGGGCGAGCATGCGGATCTCGCGCAGGTCGGGTGCGACCTCGGCATCGAGCGTCGCCAGCAGCTCCTCGACGAGCTGGAAGCTGCGATTGCTGGTCGACACGACGATCGAGTTGATCCGCTCGTCGGCGATCACCCGGACGCGATCCTCTTCGCGAAGAAGCTTGGCCTGGTACTGCTGGGTGAACAGCTGTTCGAGCAACGTCGCCACTCGCCCGGCGGACGCGTGCTGGATGGCGAAGGTCCGCACCGTCGCTCCGGGCGCCGCCGCCTCGACGTCCAGCATCGCGACGAGCGCCTCGACGACCTCGAGGTTGCCGGGACTGCCGACCGCGACCAGCGCGTTGCTCGGGCGATCCGGTCGAACCAGCAGTTCGGTCATGGGACGGAAGATGTCTCCTTCGACCTCCCGGGCCTTGCCGTCCTCGTCGAGCGCCACCCGAAGTCGGCCCACCTGCCGCTGCAAGGCGATCGCATCGGGAAGGTCCTGCCGACCGCCGACGAGCACCGCCTCGAGCGTCGCGGCCAGTTCGACGGCGTCGGCGTACTGCAGCGCGATCACCCGAGGCTCGACCCAGCCCATGGCGATGCCGTCGTCGACCCGCTGCTTCAGCACCTCGACGAGCGCCACCGCCTCCTCGCGACCGGCGACGATCACGGTGTTGGTCCGTTCGTCGACCGTCATCGCGACCGGCTCCAGAAGCGCGGGTCCCACGGCGCCGGCAGGCACTCCGGCCCGGTTCGTCCCGGGAATCCGGCCAACGTCGGCGCCCTGTTCGAAGACCTCGCGCACCAGCCGGGCGAACTCCGCCGCGGCGATGTGCTCGAGAGGCAGGAACTGCACCGTCACGGCGCTGGTGACGGGGAGTTCGTCCAGCATTCCCGCGATGGTCTCGATGGCCTCGACGTTCTCCGGACTCGAGTCGATCAGCAGGGCGTTCAGCCCATCGTCGGCGAGGATGCGGATCGGCGTGTCGAGGTCGAGCGCAAGATCCGGAGCGTCGATGCCGTCGCGACGAAGGCCGAGGCGACGGATCTGCTCTCGGGCGGCCCGTGCAAGATCGCTTCCGGCGGCTGACGCGGTGGGATCGACGAGCTCCTCGAGGATCGAGGCGACCGCCGACGCCTCTGCGATCTCGAGGCGCACCACCCGCAGCTGGCTGGCAGGCAGCGACGGCGCTTCGTCGATCGCCTTGACGAATCCGGTGATGGCGTTCCGGTCGGCGGGATTGGCGACGACCAGGATCGATCGACGACCGGGCAAGGTGGCGACCCGGACCGGCTCGCCCACGATTCGACGAGCCGAGTCGGGATCCTGCTCCTCGTCGAGACCGATCTCCGAAATCGCCTGTTCGACGATCTCCGGATCGACGTGCTCGAGATCGATCAGGAAGATCGCCTGGCCGGCCTTCGGGCTGAGGCGATCCATCGCCTCGGCGGTCTCTCGAATCTCCTCGAACAGAGGACCGGTCGACGCCACCACCAGCGCATTCGCGCTGCCGTCCACCGAGATCGTCAATGGCAGGTTCGCTTGGCGGGCCCGCAGGGTGTACGCCTCGCGAATCGCGTCGGCAACCCGCGCGGCCGGAGCGTTTTCCAGAGTCAGCAGGCTCACCGAGAGGCCCTGAGACGCCGCCTGCTCCTGCAGGCGCTCGGCCAGCGTTCGGATCTGCTCGAAGTCGGCGTCGCCCGCGCGGACGATCAAGGCGCTTGCCGTCCGATCGCCGACGACCCGGACCGTGCGGGATCCACCATCGGACTCGAGGTCGTACGCCTCGACGATCGCCTCGGCGAGCTGCTCGGCGTCGCCGCGTGCGACGGGGATCACCCGCGGCGCGGGCAGTCGTCCGAAGTCGGCGGTGTCGAGCTCCTCGATGATCCGTTCGATGCGGTTGAGGTTCGCCCGGCTCGCGGACACGACGAGCGAGTTGGTGTTCTCCTCCGCCGCGACACTGACCCACTCCTCCGCGGGAACCAGCGTGGTGGGCGGAGTCTGATCGCGGCTCTCGCGATCACGCTGGCCCTCTGCCCCTCTGCCGCGACGCCGAAGCTCCTCCATCTGGCCGCGGAACGCGTCGTTGATGGCACGGGCGAGACCGCGTGCGTCGGCGTGGGCCAGCGCGAAGACCCGAAGCTGCAGGCTGCCGTCGTAGTCCTCGCGGTCGAGCTTGGCCAGCAGACCCTCGATCCCCTCCCACTCGTTCTCCTCGGCGGAGATCACCAGCGAATTGGTGGCCGGATCGGCCACGATGCTGACGTTGCGCTGACTCGGGCGATCCGCCTGATCCGCCCACGGGCCGTAGAAGTAGGAAAGGGCCTCGCGGACCCGCTCCGCATCGGCGAACTCGAGCGCGATGAAGTCGGTCCGGCGAGGTCGGCTGCGGGGCTGGTCGAGCTTGTCGATCAACTCCTCGATCCGCGGGAACTGATCCGAGGTGGCGCCGATCACCAGCTGGTTCTCTGCGCTGTTGTAGTCGATGGCCGGCGGAGTCTGACCCGGCTCGGCGGCCCGCAGCATCTGGCGAAGGGTGTAGCTGGCATCCGCCGCGGTGGCGTGCTCGAGCGGCACGATGCGGAACTCCAGCGGACTCGAGGCCGGGGCCTCGTCGATCCGGGTGATGAGCGCCTCGATGACCGGAACGCTCTCGGGCGTCGCGGTCACGATCAGGCTGTTGCTGCGCCGATCGGGCACGATGCGGGCGTTGACCTCGACCGCCTCCTCGGCGTCGTCGAGACGGATCGAGACCCCGTCGGCGCGGCCGGACGAATCCAACTGCAGACTCGCCGTCAGCAGACGAACCGCCTCGTCGGCCCGAGCCGTGGTCAGCTGGTACGTCCGCAGGATGGTCTCGTCGCTGGCATCGGGCGAGTCCAGCGACGCGATGAGGGCGAGCACCTCCTCGGCGACCTGGTTGGGAGCGTTCACGATGACGCTGTTGGTTCGCGTGTCGGCGCTCACGGCGATGGGCGTGCCGCCGATCACCCGCCGCGAGAACTGCTCTCCGACGAGACGTGCGATCGACCGGGCATCGCCGCGACGGATCCGAACGATCTCGACGGCGCGGTCGCCGGTCTGGGGCAGGTCGATCTCGGCGATCAGTCCCTTCAGCGACGCGATCGCGTCGGCGGATCCGCCGAGGATCAGGGCGTTGGAGGATCCCAGCGCCGCGACGGTCGCCTCGGAATCGCGTAGACCCGCGCTTCGGGCCCGATCGGTCAGGAAGCGGTCGAGCGTGCGGGCGACCTCGGCGGCCTCGGCGAACCGGACCGGCACGATCTCGATCCCGCCGCCGGCGAAGGTGTCGGCCTCGCCGCCGTCGAGCGTCGCCAGCAGTTCGCCGAGCTCCGCCAGCTGCGGCCTCGCGGCGCTGACGATCAGGGCGTTGTTCCGGGGATCCGCGACGACGCGAGGCTCCGCCAGCGAGGGATCGCGTCGTCGCTGATCGCGCCACCGGCTCGACAAGAGGTCCGTCACCGGACGCACGAGCTGCTCCGCCGATGCATGCTTCAGCGTGTAGACCTTGAGCGACGCCTGTTCGGCGGTCGGCAGCGCGTCGCTTTCGGACACGAACCGATCGACGAAGGCGACCGCCTCCTCCGGAGCGATCACCACAAGGGTGTTCGCGACGGGCTCCGCGATCGCCCGCACCCGCGTCGGGTCGAAGGTCGCCTCGAGCGGCACCCCGCTCCCGTCGGCATCTTCGAGTCGAACCGAGATCGGACCTTCGCCCGCGGAGGCCCGCTGGGCATCCAGCAGCGCCCGGAGATTCCGCGACGCCTGATCGGCCGTGACGTTCTCGAGCGGATAGTTGCGCACGGTGAGTCGCTCGGACTCGGGTGTTCGCGCAAAGGCGGCGATCAACTCGCCGACCACTCGGAAGTCGCCGGGACTCGCGGTCACCACCAGCGACCGGGCCGACGGATCCGCCACCACCGACACCCGCCGCGCGATCGCTCCGACGCCCCCACGGGAATTCATGGTGCGAAGGGTCTGGACGACCAGCGAACGCAGGCGCTCCGCACCCGCCTCCGGTCCCAACGCGATCGAGTAGATGCGACTCGACTCCACCGGCAACGCATTCTGAGCCTGCCGCGCGAGCTCGGCGAGACGCTCGACCTCGCGGGGCGAGCCCACGATGACGAGACTGTTGGTCTCGGGATCGACGGCGATGGTGGCACCCGTTCCACGGCCCGCCTCGCCGGACGGCGCCTGGGGGCTGGGCGACGGCACCGACTGGGCATGAGCCATGCGCGCCGACGCGGCCAGGCAACTCGCCAACGACAGCCCGGCGATCGAACCCCACGATCCGGCGAACGCGAGTCGGGTGCGAGGCGGTCGGGGGAAGGTCGGCTGGAAGGCGGCGGTCATCGGGCGGGCTCGCAGGGGCGCAGGTCGTCGAAGTGGCGGGCGGATCGTGGGGCGGTCCCGGTGAAGTCGGTCGGCGCGGTCGTCGACTCGGCGGACCGAGCGATCACGGCGTGGCGGGTGGAGGTGGCGGGCTGCTCGAAGGAGCCTGGTTCTCGCCTTCCATGCGGTCGGGGTAGCGGTTCAACAGTTCTTCGAGGGTGATCACCTCGACGGCTCCGTCGCCTTCGCGCTCGAGCATGCGCCCGAGCAGACGGGCGACTTCGGCGGCGTCGGCACGATCGGGATCGAGCGCGACGGTGCGCACATCGCGTGCGGCGCCGGCGGCGGCACGATCGAGCTGACCCGCGAGTTCGCGGATGCGACGAAGCTGCGCCGCCTCGCCCCGCACCAGCAGGGCGTTGCCGGAGGCGTCGACGCGGATGACCGGCGGTGCCTCCTCGGCATCGGCGAACACCGCCTCGAGACTCTCCGCGATCGACGCGGCATCTCCGTTTCGCAACGTCACCACTTCGATCTCGCTGGCGGCGGCGATCGCGGCGCCACGCACATCGAGTTGCTTCGCAAGCCGCTCGGCGGCATCGAGAGCCGAGGGCGGGCCGGTCAGGATGACCGCGTTGAGACGACGATCCGAGGCGACCTTCACCTTGTCGCCGGCCCTCGCGGCCTGCTGGCGCACGATCTCGACCTGGAGCCATCCGGCGAGGCCCCTCAGGTCCATTTCAGGATTGGGGTCGAGCAGTCGTTCGAGGATCGGCGCGATCTTCTCGGCTCGGGCGTTCTCGAGGAACACCGTTCGGACCGAGTCGCCGGTGGCGGCGACGCGATCCATCGGCTCGATCAGGGCGGCGATCCGGGCCAGCTGCGGCGCGGTCCCGGTCACGACGATCGAGTTGCTCGACGACTCCGCGACGACGGTGGGCCGCCGACCGGCGGGTTCGTTCCGGAACGCGGCGTCGAGCGACTGCCGCACCGCATCCGAGACCTCCTCGGCGGACGCCCGTTGCAGCGTGAACACCCGAGTCTCCATCGACTCCGTGCCGCGGGGCTGGTCGAGCTGTGCGACGACCTCGAGGGCCATCGGAAGCAGCACCTCCGGCGCATCGATCATCAGACGGCTCGCCGCCGCATCGGCGGTCACCCGCGCCTGCGGCACCGCCACCCCCGCCCGCGATGCCTGCTGCAACGCGTCCGGCCAGCGGCCTCGATCGCGAAGCAGCGCCTCGAGAGTGCGCGCGATGGTCGTGGGATCGCCGTTCACGATCTCGACCGTCCGCATCGTCGCGGTGGGCGCGGCGGGCGTCTCGGCGTCGAGTTCGGCCAGGAGCGTCTCGGCCCGCCCGGTCTCCTCGGGCGTGCCCATGACGATGACCACGCCGGCCTGCGGTTCCGCCAGAAGATCGAGGGTCGATCGGACCCCCGCCGGCCGTGTCGAGTCCAGTACGCGATCGGCCGACTGGACCAGCCGCGCGGGATCGGCTCGTTCGGGCGTGAAGATGGCGTAGCTTCGATCCGCCGTCGAGTCGGGCACGTCGAGTCGTTCGATGATGGTCCGGGCGAGCGCCACCGTCTGCGCCGGCCCGCTGACCAGCAGGCTGTTGGTTCGCGGATCCGCATCCACCCGAACCGGCGGAGTGAACGTCACCTGCCCGCGACTGCGTCGGAGTCGCTCGATGAGAAGTCGTGGATCGCTCTGCTGCTGATCGGCGAGCACCCGCTGCACGATCGGAGCGACCTGGGTCGCGGTCGCGTACTGCAGGGTGAAGGTCTCGGCGTCGACGGCGTCGGTCGATGGCCGCAGATCGAGCGGCTCGATCAGCTCCTCGACCGCGTCGAGATCGGCCGGTGGGCCGATCAGGAGAATCGCGTTGGCGCCGGGCGCCGCGACGACCTTCACATCGACCGGACCGCCGGTCGCGGGGCTCGTCAGTCCCGGAAGGGCCTGGGCGAGCGACTGGGAGACCTGGCCGGCGTCGGCGAAGTTCAGGCTTCTGACGCGGACCGTCGAACTGCCCGACGCCTCGCCGGTGTCGAACTGCTCGACGAGGGTCGCCGCCAACTCGACGATCGGGGTCGGCGCCGCGACCACGATCGAGTTGGTCTTGCGGTCGACCGTCAGTTGAAGGAGTTCCTCGGGCCGGCCCGCGGAGGCGGGGATCACCTCGCGAGTTCGAGCCAGCAGGATCTGCCGCAGCGTCGGCTCGAGGCTGTCGGCGCGAGCGCTCGCGAGTCGGAAGATCCGAAGGTCCGTCGCCGGTCCAGGGCGCGGGCCGTCGATCTCGTCGATCACCTGCTCGACGCGATCGAAGATGGCGTTCGGCCCGGACACCACGAGACTTCCGGTGTTCTGCTCGATGCCGATCGAGATCGCGCTCGCTCCGCGAGCGTCGGTGGCCCCGCCGAGGTGCCCTCCCGCGGCGAGATCGCGAAGCGTCGAGGCGATCGCCTCGGGTCGGCTGCGATTGAGCCGGTAGGTGCGGATCTCGGTCTCCGGTGCCGCCTCCTGGCGGTCGAGCTGCTCGACGAGGCGGGAGAAGTCCTCCATGCGGGTGCCCGGCGCATCGACGATGAGCGAGTTCGTGGGCTCGTGCGCCCGCACCACCACTTCGCGCGGGAGCTTCAGATCCGGCCGAGGCCGACCTCTCGAATCGACCGGCACCGGCGGCTCGGGGAACATCTGGTCGATCGTGCGGGCGAGATCCGCGGCACGCCCCACCTTCAACGAGAAGATCTTGATCTCCCGGTCCTCGCCGCCGATGCGGCCCGCGTCGTTGATCTCCTCGACGAGGCTCTCGATCTCGGCGAGGATCTCCGCGGGCGCCGTGACCGCGAGGGTGTTGCCGCCGATCTCCGCATCGACGGCGACCGGCTGCTCCCGCTGCTCGGCGGCGGAGCGGGACGCATAGCGCTCGTTCAGAAGCTTCGCGATGACGAGCGCGTCCGCGGCGCGGACCTGAAGCAGCTTGAGCGGCGGCAGGTCCTTGTCGCCGGCGACGTCGAGTCGCTGCAGGAACTGCTCGGCCTGCTGCAACTGCTCACGCTCGCCGACGACCCACAGACTGTTCAGCTCCTCGACCGCCGTGATCTCCGCCGCGGGCACGCTCCGCGAGGGATCGACCGGCGCGGCGGTGGCGAGCAGGCGCCCCAGCGACTCGACGAGGGCCGAGGCGTCGGCCTGTCGAACCGCAAGCATTCGACCCGATCGAGAGGGCGCCGCCAGGCGTCGAGCCTCGCGAAGGGCCTGCTCGAAGGCGTCGACGGCTTCGCGGTGGCCGACCAGCAGCAGCGATCCGGACGCCTGATCGACCTCGATCTGCGGAACGCCATGACGTCGACGGTCGGCTTCGGGCAGCAGGCGTTCCCAGATCGTCTCCGCCCGCTCGAGCAGCACCGTCGGATCGGCGCCCTCCAGGGGGACGACGCGCACGCGTGTGTCGCCGGGGGCGGCGCGATCGAGCGACTCGACCAGCGGGCCGAGCGACTCGTGCTGGGCGGCGGTGGCGGTCACCACCATCAGGTCGAGCGCGTCGACCGGTTCGATGCTCGGCGCCGTGAACGGCGTGCCGTCGCGCGGATCGAGCAGCTGCGCGGCGAGGCGACGCAGTTCGTTGGCGACCTGCGACGGGCGTCCGTTCTCGAGACGGAACTGCCGAACCACGGGCTGGGGCCTCAGGGCCTCCCGAGCCTGCCGAAGGCTGTCGCGATACCGCTCGATGGCTCGATCGCTTCCGACGAGTCGAAGCTTGCCGCCGTCGGCATCCCAGGAGGCCTCGACCTCGTGCTCGGCGCCGACGGGTCGCCGCAGGCGATCGATCTCCGCGGCACGGGCGGCCACCTCCGCGGCGTTGGACTCCGCCAACGTCTCGAACCGCACCTGCTTCGGAAGCTCGCGGGCTCGGTCGACCAGAACCAGAAGGCCTTCGATCGCCTGGACCTCGCTGCCGGGCCCCGCGACGAGGATCGATCGCCCATCGGGCCCCGGCGCGAGCGACAGGCTCGCCTTCTGTCGTGCGGTCAACAGCGGATCGAGTGCCGAGATCGCGGCGCGGGCATCGAGATGTTCGACCGGCAGGCTCGTGACGGCCCGATCCGCATCCACAGGCGCGCCGCCGGTTCCTCCGTCGATCGACTCGAGCACGGAGATCGCCTCGGCCACGACCGACGGGCTGCCCGCGATGGCGATCTCGCCTGGATCGGCAAGGTCGACGACCTGCGGACGCTCCTCGCGGGGCGCCGCGGCGAAGACCTGATCGAGCTTGCGACGGGCGGTGGCGGCGGTCTCGCGACCGAGCACGAAGGTGCGCACGGTGCGCGGGCCGCTGCCGGGCCGCGGCACGTCGAGCAGTTCGATGGTCTCGCGGACCCGATCGATGCGGGCTCGGGTGCCTCGGGCGATGATCGAGTTGGTGCGCTCGTCCGCGGTCAGGGTGAGTCCCGCAAGGCGGTTCTCCTCGAGCTTCACCCGCTTGTTGTTCTGCGGGTTGATCACGTACTCGATCACCCGCTCGCCCATCAGCGCCTTCAGGGACTCGACGAGCTCCTTCGCCTTGGCGTGCTCGATCTGGATGTACTCGACGACGTTCTCGACGTCCTCTCGGTCGAGCTCCTCGATGATTCGCTGCAGCCGACGGACCTGTCCGGCGGTCTCGACCAGCAGCACCGCGTTCTGCTTCGGGAGCGAGGTCACCGATCCGTACTCGGCGACGAGGCCATCGAGTTGGGCCGCGGCCTCGTCGGATGCCGCGTTGATCAGGGGAAGCAGCAGCGTGACGATCTGGTCGTCGGTGACCGAATCCGGGAGCGAGTCCGTGAAGGTCGGGATGTTCTCCCGCTTCATCTCGCCGAGCTTCTGCAGGTGCAGGCGATCCGCCTCGACCCGCAGCATCACGTCCTGGGTCTGGAGCAGGATGTTCAGGAGCCGCAGCGCCTCGGGCACGTCGTAGTCCCGCGGCGAGAGGTAGTCGACGGTCCCCTGCGGAACCGCGACCTCGCGCACGATGGGCAGGCCGGTCGTCCGACTGAACCAGTCCAGCACCTGGTCCCACGACTGGCCCTTGAAGTTGAAGCGAACCCGCTTCGCATCGGCCTGGTCGCCGGAGTTCTCGGACGTGCCACCGGTTCCCGGACCTTGAAGATTCGTGTCCGATGATGTTCCCGGACCATCCTGACCCGCCGCTCCGCTTCGATCGCCTCCCGCAAGAAGCGACGCGGCGACGAGCGAGGCGGTCAGGCTGGGTCGGAGAAGGCTCTTCTGCATGGGTCGGGCCGTCGTGGGAGGCGTGGAGGGCATCGAGGAAACGCCCCGCGGCGCAACCGCCGCGGGCGTCTTACCGGAACCGACCAACCGTCATGCGGTTCTCGGTCCCTTGGGACTATCGGTCTCCGAGCGTTGCGCCGACGAGCACGAGAAACGATTCGTCGCCGATCCGGAACGTGGCGGCATCGCCCGCGATCTCGACGAGTTCAGCGGCGCCGACCCGCCCGCTGGGACCGATCGACGCGGTCTCGCCGGTGCGTCCGTTGCGAAGCCACGCCTCGATGCCCTCGGGGCCCTGCACCAGTCCCGTCAAGCGCCAGTCGCCGTAGGGAAAGGCCGGGGCTCTCGGTCGAGGCTCCGGACGCGTCTCGGGCGTCGCGGCCTCCGGCGCCGCGGCCTCCGGCTTCGGCGGCGGTGGCATCAGGAAGGGATTGGCCTCGACGAGGCGGGCGTATCGGTCGAACGGCGCGTCGGACGGTTCGGGCGGCACGAACTCGTCGGGAACCTCCCGGCCGGGCACGAACAGCGTCGTCAACTGGAGGTCGAGCTTGATGCGATCGCTGTCGCGACCGCCGGATTGATCGAGCGAGACCGCGTCGAGGCGCTTGATCCACGGCTCGCGTTCGATCTCGTGCACGAGCCGCATGACCGCCTCGAGCGGACCCTCGACCGAGACGCGGGCCGGCAGTTCGACGAAGTCGAGCTCCTCCCGGAGTTCTCGCTGGCTTCCGGAGCGGTTGAACTCGCTGCGAGCGGGCGTTCCGCGGCCGCGGGGCGCCTGCGTGGAGACCACGAGCGAACCGGCGAGGCCCGCATCCTCACCAATGCGATTCAATCGGCCGCGCAAGGCGCTGTCCGCGGTCTCGAGATCGGCGCCAAGCGTCCGCCCACCGAAGGCGTCGAGCGCCTCTTCGGTCTCGCGACGTTCGCGGCGCTGTCGACGGCCCGTCTCGATGGCGCTCTCGTAGGTCGCCACGCGACGATCCACGTCCCGGCGTCGCCCATCGAGCGCTCCCGCGCCCCACTGCTGACCGATCCAGAACGCGGCGCCCGACCCGAGGAGCGCCGGCACGATCCAGAGGCGCGACAGGCGGCGGAGTCGATCCCCAGGCGAGGGCGACGGTGGCGCCGGCTCTCCGACGTCGCCGGTGGAGCTTCTGCGACTCACGATGCACCCTCCGCCTCGTCGGAGGCTGCCGTGTCCGCCTCGGTGACCGCGCCACGGAGCTCGAAGGAGAACGGCACCGGCAGTCGGCGACCGCCCCGGGCGTCGGCACCGGTCGAGCGAAGTCGGTAGCGACGGTCCTCGACGATGCGATCGCGCAGCGCGTCCGCCTCGGCGCGATCGCGGGCCTCGCCCTCGACGACGAGGCGAAGTTCCGAATCGATCTCGAACTCGCCGCCACGCCGGTAGCGTGCGTTGGAGACCTCCATGCTGCCCCGCATCCGGTCGATCACCGCCGCATCCCGCCCGGGCAGGAACGCCTCGATCGAGAGCGCATGATCGAGCCACGACGGCTCGACCGACGTCCAAGCCTCGAGATGACCGAGTCGCAGGCGGTCCCGCTTCAGGCGAAGGAAGTCCGCCAAGGCGGTTCTGGCACTGCCTTCGAGTTCGCCAGCGCGGAGTTCGGCGCCGGCGAGGCTGCGGGAGCCGATCGTCCAGCCCCCGAAGGCCGAGATGGCGATCATGCCGGCCGCGGCAAGGCCACGCATGCGACGACGACGAGCCAGGTCGGGAGGACGCTTGGGGTGGGCGAAGTCGAGAACCTCACGCTCGTTGCGGCGCTCGAGCAGCAGGCCCAGCAGGGGCCAGGCGGAGGCGATCTGGTCGTCCTCGCCTCGCAGTTCGGGATGCCGTCGCAGCAGGCGACTCGGAAGCCCCGTCGAGGCCGACAGTTGCGGCACCGCGAGGCGTGCGATCGAGAAGGCGCCGAGCACGACCAGAGCGGCCACCCGCTCGTCGCCCTGCGAGATTCGATAGCTGAGCCAGGTTCGGCGGGTCTCGCTGGAGATCGCCTCGGCCTGCAGCAGCGGAGTTTCGCCGGTCGGCAGCGCCACACCGCGGGCGAACCGAAGACGCGACTCTCCAATGACCGACAACTCCAGCTCGTCGAGGCCGATGTCCACCGCCAAGAGGGACGGCGGCTCCTCCGCTGCCGGGTCGCCGGCCCCCGCCGTCGGGGATGCGGCGTCCCCTTCGAGGCCATCCACCCCCTGCATCCTGACCACCGACTCCGGGTCGAGACGACCCAGCAGGTGACTGGTGCCGAGGCAGCGCAGGGTGATCGACTCGACATCGAGCCCGGCCGCCGCCGCCACCCGCCGCTGGAACTCGACCAGCGTTCCCGGCACCGCCACCGCGAACACCTGACATCCGTTGGCGGTGGTGTCGGTGACGGTGAAGTCGATC
>JAFMML010000121.1 GCA_017859745.1 Planctomycetota bacterium | reverse complement strand
GCGGCCAGTTGCGACGCGAGGCCTTCGAGAAACCATGCTGGCGTGCGATCGGACGCCGGCGCCGGGGTCTCGGTCGGCTCGATCTCTTCGGGGGTCTCGACCGGATCGGGATCACGCGTGGCGTCGGGAGTCGCCACGGCGATCCGACCGGACAGGCCGCCCTCGATGATCGAGGCCGTCGCCAGGGCGCGGGCGGTGGCCGCCAGGAAGGAACCCGCGTCGGGATCCTGCCACGCCAGCACGACCACGTGTCCCTCGGCGAGTCCCAGAACAGCGGTGCGGGTGGCCAGTGGCGCCTGCGAGAACAGGGTCGCATCGGCCAGTTCGAACCGGTCTCGGGATCGCTCCAGCAGCACCAGTTGGGAGGTGTCGCCGTCGAGGTTCATCCGAAGCAGGCGTCGAATGCTCGAGCGGACTCCCGCAAGCTCCCGCGCAGTTCGCCCCAGGACCCGGGCGTCGCCGCTTCCCGCGAGAGCGAGGCCGGAGGCCGACTGGGTTCGAGCCGGCTGGCCGAGTCGGGCCGCGAGGGTCGCGGCCAAGGCCACGGCCCGGGCGGGCGTCGTTGGCGTCCCGAGTTCCGCGGTTCCGGCCGCGATGCGGCCTTCCAGAGGCCGGTCGTGGAATGTGGGGACCGACGACGTGGGAAGGCCGGTGGGGGCCGAGTCCTGCTTCTGCTCGACGCCGTCCGGGGTTCCGGCGGGAGGCCGTGCGACCGCCGCCCCGGCGGCGGCGAAGGCGAGGAGTGCCGGAACGGCAGGAAGAAGGCGTCGCATCCGTCACAAAGCGTAGGGAACATGCCTGCGAGGGGCCGAAAGGTGGAGGAATCGACGATCTCGAGGCGGGTCGGACTGGTACGGACCTTGCGGATTGCCGATACGTCCGATGGTGGGGAACCCTGCGGCGCCGCCGTTCGGGAGCACCGTCCGGAAGTTCCGGACACCTACCATCGGCCCGGAAGCTCCATCAGGAGCGCATCTCGCAGGAGGCACTGCATGTTCGAACGACTCACCGACCGCGCCCGCAAGGTCATGGCCCTCGCCAACCAGGAGGCCCAGCGGTTCAACCACGAGTACATCGGGACCGAGCACATCCTGCTCGGCCTCGTCAAGGAGGGCAGCGGGGTCGGTGCGAACGTGCTGAAGAACCTCGGGATCGACCTCCGCAAGGTCCGCCTCGAGGTCGAGAAGCTCGTCAAGAGCGGCCCCGAGATGGTCACGATGGGCAAGCTCCCGCAGACCCCGCGGGCGAAGAAGGTCATCGAGTACGCCATCGAGGAGGCTCGGAACCTCAACCACAACTATGTGGGCACCGAGCACCTGCTGCTGGGTCTGCTTCGCGAGCACGACGGCGTGGCCGCCCAGGTCCTCCTGAACCTCGGTCTCAAGCTCGAGGAGGTCCGTGAGGAGGTCCTCAACCTGCTCGGCGCCAGCGTCGAGGGCGAAGAGGCCGGTCCCGGCGAGGGCGAGATGGCCGGCGAGCCCGGTCCCTCGAGTCCCCGTCGCAGCAAGAGCAAGACTCCCGCGCTCGACAGCTTCGGTCGCGATCTGACCGAACTCGCCAAGAGCAACGAACTCGACCCGGTCATCGGCCGGGCCGGCGAGATCGAGCGCCTCATCCAGGTGCTGTGCCGCCGCACCAAGAACAACCCCGTCCTCCTCGGCGAGGCGGGCGTCGGCAAGACCGCCATCGTCGAGGGACTCGCCCAGTCGATCATCTCGCAGGACGTGCCGGATCTCCTCTTCGACAAGCGTCTCGTGGTCCTCGACCTCGCGGCGATGGTCGCGGGCACCAAGTACCGCGGTCAGTTCGAGGAGCGGATCAAGGCGGTCATGAACGAGGTCCGCCGCGCGAAGAACGTGCTGCTCTTCATCGACGAACTGCACACCCTCGTCGGCGCCGGCGGCGCGGAGGGCGCCATCGACGCCAGCAACGTGCTGAAGCCGGCCCTCGCCCGCGGCGAGATCCAATGCATCGGCGCGACCACCTTCGACGAGTACCGCAAGTACATCGAGAAGGACGCGGCCCTCGAGCGGCGGTTCCAGGCGATCCCGGTCGAGCCGCCGTCGGCGGAGCAGACCGTCGAGATCCTCAAGGGGCTGCGCGAGAAGTACCAGCAGCACCACAAGGTCCGCTACACCGACGAGGCGATCCGCGCCGCGGTGGAGTTCTCCGGCCGCTACATCCCCGGCCGCGTCCAGCCGGACAAGTCGATCGACGTGCTCGACGAGGCCGGGGCGCGGTTGCGCCTGAAGAGCATGACCAAGCCGCCGGATCTCGCCGAGATCGAGGAGAAGATCGAGCGTCTCTCGATCGCCAAGGACGAGGCGGTCAAGGCCGCCGACTACGAGCGGGCCGCGGACCTTCGCGACCAGGCGGAGAAGCTCCGCAAGCAGAAGGAGAAGGTCCAGCAGGACTGGCGCGACCGCATGAACGAGATCGACGCGGTCGTCGACGAGGAGGTCATCGCCGAGGTCGTCAGCAAGATGACCGGCGTGCCGCTGACCCGCCTCGAGAAGGAGGAGTCCCAGCGACTGCTCGCCCTCGAGGACGAGCTGCACAAGACCGTGGTCAGCCAGGACCAGGCGGTCAAGGCGGTCTCGCGGGCGATCCGCAAGGCGCGGTCGGGTCTCAAGGATCCCAAGCGCCCCATGGGCTCGTTCATCTTCGTGGGCCCGTCCGGCGTGGGCAAGACGCTGCTCGCCAAGGCGCTCGCGGAGTTCATGTTCGGGGATCAGGACGCCCTGATCTACCTCGACATGAGCGAGTACATGGAGAAGCACAACGTGAGCCGCCTCATCGGCGCGCCTCCCGGATACGTCGGCTACGAGGAGGGCGGCCAGCTCACCGAGCGGATTCGTCGCCGCCCCTACTCGGTCGTCCTGCTCGACGAGGTCGAGAAGGCCCACCCCGACTGCTTCAACATGCTGCTCCAGATCATGGAGGAGGGTCGCCTCACCGACTCGTTCGGTCGCCACGTCGACTTCAAGAACGTGATCCTGATCATGACCAGCAACATCGGAGCCGACCTCATCAAGGGCGGTGCCGGCTTCGGGTTCTCGAAGCGCGAGGCGGTCCAGGACTACGACAAGATGCGCACGGCGCTGATGCACGAGGCGGAGAAGTTCTTCCGTCCCGAGTTCATCAACCGTCTCGACGAGGTCATCGTCTTCCGCCCGCTCATCAAGGACGACCTGAACCACATCATCGAGATGGAGCTCTCGAAGGTCAGGGAGCGTCTCGAGGACAAGGGCATGAAGATGGAACTCGATCAGGCCGCCAAGGACTTCCTGATCGACAAGGGCTACAACCCCGACTTCGGGGCGCGACCGCTGCGTCGGGCTCTCGGGACCTACATCGAGGATCCGCTCGCGGAGAACCTGCTCAGCGGCGATTTCCACGAGGGCCAGACCATCTCGGTCACCCGCCGCGAGGACGAGGAGCACCTTCGCTTCGAGGCCTCGGAGACACCGGCGGAGTCCGACGGCGACGGCGACGGCGACGGCGACGAAGGTTCGCCGAAGGCCGAGCCGAGCGCCAGCGCCGGCTGACCGTCGCCTGAAATCCAAGTCTCACGCGACGGGCGCCCGATGGGGCGCCCGTCGTTGCTGTTCAGGCTGCAAGTCAGGCTGCAAGGGGGAACCTGTGGCCACGAGGTCTGCGACTACGAAGAAGCCTCGCGGAGTGTGCGGCTCGATGCCGGCATGTCCGTCGCCGCTACCGACCGTCGGAGGAGAGGAGCTCGACTTTTCGGTGGGGAGGTCGGTGACTGCTCACGGGGCTCATGGGACAGACCACTCGCAACGCCTGGTTCGGGCAAGCGAGCCGCCGCATCCAAATCGGCCCGGCCTGTTCGATGGCGAGGGGAGCGGGTACGGGTGTCACCGATGACAGCGCCGATCGACACTCCTGCCTTACCCTGAGAACCCGCCCCCGACATGAGCCGTATGCTCGCAAGCGTGTCCCAGCCAATGGCGCGGTTCGCAGTACCCTCCGGATGTACCATGGTCGCAAGGCCTACATGCTGACCCCTGACGTGCTAGCTGGGTGAGGCCACGACCCCGACCGCGTTCAAACCCGACCGTCACTTTTCAAGGAGCCCATCGATGACCGAACAGAAGAACGCCCTCGCCCAACTGTTTGCCGCGTG
>JAFMML010000120.1 GCA_017859745.1 Planctomycetota bacterium | reverse complement strand
ACCAGTCCGACCCTGTCGGACTCGAGCGTCGGACGGCAGTCGAACCACCCGTGCATCGTCCACGTCTCCCCCACCGATCGCGCTTCGTCTACCTTGAACCCGGTTCGCACACGCCCGTCGTCGATCACCCCGATGTCCGACCCGTCCACCGGCCCAACCCCCCGTCGCGGTCTCGTGCTCGTCGCGATGACCGGCAGCCTGTCGATGATCTTCGTCGACATCACCGTGGTCGGCGTGGCGCTGCCGGAGATCGGTCGCGACCTCGGCCTCGACGAGGCGGGACTCAACTGGGTCGTCAACGCGTACCTGCTGGCGCTCGCCGCGGCGATGGCGATCGGCGGACGTCTCGGCGACCTGCTCGGCAAGGTTCGCGCGTTCGCGATCGGCGTGGTGCTGTTCGCCCTCGCCAGCGTGGCGTGTGGCCTCGCCGCCGATGGCCCCCAACTGATCGTCGCCCGCCTGCTGCAGGGTCTCGCCGCGTGTCTCATGCAGCCCGCCTCGGCGTCGCTGGTCGTCGAGCACTTCGCCCCCGGCGAGCGTGGCAAGGCGATGGCGGTCTACGTCGGCATCCCGATGCTCTTCATGACCCTCGGCCCGGCGCTGGGAGGGGTCGTCACCGAGACCCTCGGCTGGCCGTGGGTCTTCTGGCTCAACCTGCCCGTGGCCGCGGCGACGCTGCTGCTGCTCGCCGCAGCTCGCCCCCGAAGTCCCCGCTCGCCCGACCACGGCGTCGACTGGTTCGGGGCGACCATGCTGCTCGCCGGCCTGCCGCTCGCGGTCTGGGCGATCCAGCAGGCGGGCACCGCCGACGAGTCCGGAACGCTGCGGGCGACGTCGCCGGCGGTGGTCGCGGCGTTCGCAGGCGGCGTGGTGCTGCTGGCCTGCTTCGTCCGCAGGCAGTTCCGGGTCTCCGTGCCGCTGCTGCGGCTGGAGCTGCTGCAGGATCGGCAACTGCTCGCGAACGCCCTGCTGATCGGCCTGACGCAGTTTTCGATGGCCGGTCTCGTCGTGCAGGGTTCGCTCTACGCCCAACGCGTGCTTGGATTCGAGCCTTTTCGGGCGGGACTGAGCCTGTTGCCGCTGATGGTGCCGGTGCTCGTGCTCGTGCACGTGGCCGGCCGACGCTACGACCGGGTCGGGGTCAAGCCGGTGGCCACGCTCGGCACGATGCTCGCGACGGTGGGCCTGGCCACGCAGGGATTCGGCTTCCTGTCGGAGCGATACGCGGTGATCGGCGTCGGCATGGCCGTCCTCGGCGCCGGCATCGCCTTCATCATGAGTCCCGCCAACACCGACGCCCTCGGCCGGGCTCCAGCGGAGTCGCGCGGGCAGATCTCCGGACTGGTCCAGACCTTCCGCCAACTCGGCGGCACCGCCGGGGTCGCGATCGCCGCCGCGATCTCGATCGCCGTGCAGCAGACGTCCCCCGACGCCTTCACACCCGCCGATCCCATCGCCGCGGAGGCGGCGACGCCACTGCCCACGGGATCCGCGTCCGGCGACGAGACTGCGGTCCTGCGAATCGAGGACGCCGCCGCCCGCGCCGCCTTCGCCCGCGGCACCGCCTATGCAAGCTTCGTCGGCGCGGCGATCATGCTCCTCGGCGTCGGGGTTGCCCGACGCATGCGGCCCGAGCGGCCCCTCGATGCGGCTTCGCCAGTTCCCTCGCCAAGTCTCGCGCCAAGTCGCTCGTCACCGGAGGACTCGCCATGAGCACGCCGGATCTCGTGCCCCTCGAGCATCGTCCGCCCGCCGAGGGACCGGAGAGCGCCGCCGAGGCGTTTCGCGATCGCATGCGGACCCGTCGATCGGTTCGCGACTTCAGCGACCGCCCGGTGTCGCGCGAGGCGATCGAGGCGATCGTCGCCGCCGCCGCCAGCGCCCCGAGCGGCGCGAACAAGCAGCCGTGGCGCTTCGTCGCGGTGAGCGACCCGTCGATCAAGCGCGAGATCCGCCTCGCCGCCGAGCAGGAGGAGCGCCTCTTCTACGAGAAGCGGGCGAGCGAGGCGTGGCTTCGGGATCTCGCGCCGCTTGGCACGGACTCGAGCAAGCCGTTTCTCGAGATCGCCCCGTGGCTCATCGTGCTCTTCAAGTGCATGAAGGACGACCGGCCCGATCGCGACAGCGATCTCGTCTACTACGTCAACGAGTCCGTCGGCATCGCCGCCGGCCTGCTGATCGCGGCGATCCACCACGCCGGACTTGTCACGCTGACCCACACCCCGAGCCCGATGGGGTTCCTTCAGGAGGTGCTCGGTCGACCCGACCACGAGCGGGCGTTCCTGCTGCTGCCGGTGGGCCATCCCGCCGACGGGGCCATGGTTCCGCGGATCGCGAGGAAGCCGCTCGAAGAGGTGCTGGTCTTCGATCGGGGCTGAGTCGGTTCAGCCCCACACGCTCAGGAGGAGCGTCAGATCCGCAGGACCGACCTCGCCGTCGCCGTCGAGATCGGCACTGCCTCCGGCCTTCCCCCAACGGGAGAGCAGCACCGCAAGATCCGCCGCATCGACGGTGCCGTTGCCATCGAGATCGCCGAAGAGCGGCGCATCGGGCGAGGTCGACATGATCGCAAGGCCGCCCTTCGCCGCCAGCAGTGTCGGATCGACCAGTCCCTCGGGAACCGGTGCGGGTCCGTAGGGGTTCCCCGGCTGGGTGCTGCCGCCCCATGCGACCATCGAACCGTCCTCGCGCACCGCGATCGTCGAGTACGCCGAGCACACCACCCGAACGACGTCGGAGAGGCCCTTGGGCACGTTGCATTGGCCGCTGGTGTTGCTGCCCCAGCACGCGACGGTGCCGTCCTGTCGAACCACCACCGCGTGGGAGTTGCCGGCATCGATCCACTTGGGCGGAGCATCGAGGATCGGCGGTACGAGGATGCCGTTCGCACTGGAGCCCCATGCGACGATCTCGCCGTCCGCGCGAACCGCCAGAGAGAAGCCGTCGCCCGCGGCGATGCGAACGACGTCGTCGAGACCGGGCGGCGCGTTGCACTGTCCGCTCGAGTTGCTGCCCCAGCAGACCACGTCGCCGCCGCTCCGGCGCACGATGAAGTGGTAGCCGCCGCCGGAGATCTCCACCGCCGAGGTGATCGAGGGCGGGTTCAGGGTCGAGCTGGATCCCCACGAGGCCACCGTGCCGCTCTCGCGGATCGCAGCGAACCCCCCGTGGGTTCCCGCGACCGACTGCACGGGTCCGAGGTTGGTCGGCACGTCGCCGCTGCCGGCCCACTCGACGTCGCCGAAGACCTCGACGCCGCCCTCGCCATCGACCACCGCGACGCTCTTGTCCGTGCACGCGACGCTGCGGACCAGATCGAACTGCGGCGCCCCGGTGGCGCCGACGGGGCTCACACCGAACGCGACGACCTCGCCGGTCTCGAGCAGGACGACGGTGTGTCCTTCGCCCGCAGCGATGTCGACCGCCGGCGCGTCGAGCGGAGGCACATCGACTCCGTTGGAGTTGGCGAAGCCCCAGGCCGCGACGGTGCCGTCGGCGCGGAGCCCGACCAGGTGGTTGTCGCCCGCGGCGATCTTCACGAAGTCCTGCACCGCGGGAGGCGAGTTGGGCCACGAGCCCCAGGTGACCAGGGTGCCGTTGCCCTTCAGGCCGGCGCTGAACGCGCCGCCGGCGACGACTTGCACCAGACCCGTCGCCGACGGGGGGACGTTGCACTGGCCGAACTGGTTCCAGCCCCACGCCACGACGGTGCCGTTGCCACGCAACGCCAGACTGTGGCGATGGCCCGCGGCGATCCCGATCACGTTGGTCGCGGTCGAGGGCACGCTGCTCTGGCCGAGGTCGTTGAGTCCCCACGCCGCCACGGTGCCGTTGCCACGGAGCGCCAGCGTGTGGGCGCCGCCCACGGAGATCGTCGTCGCCACCAGGCCCGGTGGAACGTTTCGCTGGCCGCTGGCGTTGCTTCCCCAGACCACCACCTCTCCCGTCGCACGCAACGCCGCCCCGTGCCATTCGCCGCAACCGGCCATGACCGCATCGTCGAGTACCGGGGGCGTCGCCGCCGCGTAGGTGTAGTTGTTGCCCCAGACCACGACGCGGCCATCGGCCTGAACCACCGCGGTGTGGTCGATGCCCGCGGCAACGGAGATCGGCTCGACGAGACGAGCGGGGTTGGTCGCGTGCACCCTCCCCCACAGGACGAG
>JAFMML010000119.1 GCA_017859745.1 Planctomycetota bacterium | reverse complement strand
GATCCGTCCCGCGATCTCCTTCGCCTTGGCGCGGTCGCCCGAGCGCACCGCCGCAAGCAGCTCCCGGACCCTGCGCCGCGACGGCTTGCGCACGAACGACAGGCCGATCCACTTCAGGATCGCCACGAGGAACGCCGCGGCGGCGAGCGTCACGATCGGGATCATCACCGGGCCGCCCTTCTTCGCGTGCTCGATGAAGCTCTCCTCGGTGGCCTCGATGCGGTGGGCGTTGCCGAGGGTGGGGTCGAGCGGCAGCTCGCCGCGCCCGGCGACGGCGAGTTCCGCCGCGGCGGCGACGTCCGCCGGATCGGAGTAGGCCATCGCGGTGGGCTCGAGCGAGCCGAGACGCTGCTCGGCGGTCCCGGTGCGACCGCCTTCGTCGGGATGGAAGATCGCCACCGGCCCGGCCAGCACGAACCGGCCCGCGGCGACGAGGCCGCCCTCCCCGACGGCACTCCCTCCGAAGGTGGTGCCGCCGGCCACGTCGTGCAGACGCTCGAGCGACTCGAGCAGCAGCGTCGCCTGGGCCGCGGAGACCTCCTGGTCGGACAGGGCGGTGTTCTCGGCGGCGAGCCGGGCGGTCTCGAGCGGCTCGGCATACCGCTGCAGCTCCGTGATGTGCAGGCGGCTCTCGAAGTTCCGCTGGTACTCCCCGAGGAGGCCGGAGAGATAGGTCGCCTCGGCGGCGCGGGCGTCGATCTCCTTCTGCAGATTGGCGAGGTCGAGGCTTCGTCCGTCGAGTTCCCGAACCCGGCCCTGGAACTCGCCCTTCACCGAGGCGAGTTCCGCCTCGAGGGCCGCGAGACGCCGGGTCATGGGCAGGGTCTCGTCGGCGATGGTGCGACGCAGGGCGTCGAGTTCGTCGAGGCTCGCCTCGAGACGATCGGACACGTCGCCCGCGGCGGCGGTGAACCCGTCCTCGTCGGACGAGGTCGATGTCGCGGCGGGAACGTCGGCGGGATCGACTTCGCTCGTCCCGGGGTCGGAGGCGTTCGCCGGGACTTCGGCCTGTCCTCCCCACGCGATCCGAGCACCGCTCGCGAGCAGGATCGTCGTCATCGTGGCCGCGGCGAGCCGGGCCGTCGTCTTCGTGTTGGTGGTCTTCATGAGGTTCACGGTGTTTCTGGCCATGTCAGTCGATCCGCATGGGCACGCGGACGAACGCCGCAGGCTGCTCGTTGTTGAGGATCGCGAGCGCCCGAGCGATGCTCGGTGCCGCGGCGTCGTCGGGCGTCCACACCCACTTCCCGTCGGTCGCGGTTCCGGTGCCCGCGACGGTGGCGTCGTCGTTGACGTAGTAGCCCTGGCCGATGCCGAGGTAGAACGCCGTCACCGCGACGGAGCTTCCGTCGGCGAGGGGACGCACCTCGCTGGCCATGGTGATCTCGCCGTTGAACTTGTTGATCTCGTTGAGGACGCCGACGACGTTCAGGAAGCGGTCGCCGAGGGAGAGCGAGGTGCTCTCGGGGTCCTCCGGAATCCGCTGGGAGATCGGCTTCACGCGATCGCGGATCGGCTCGGGCAGTCGCGGCAAGAGCGCCTTCGTGCGGGCCTCGAGCGTCTCGATCGTCCCCTCGAGCGAACTGCCGGCCGCCTTCAGCGCCTCGTTCTCGGCGACGAGTTCGCCGCGTCGAGCCTCCGCCGTCGCAAGGCTCGCCTCGGTCTCGGCGATCCGCTCTCGGAAGGCCCCGATCTCCTCCTCGACGAGGGCGATGCGGCTGGCGAGGGCCTCCTTCGCCCGGGCGGCCTCGAGGCGTTCCTTCGAGATGATCCGGCGGGTCTCGACGTAGCGCCGGAGCACGTCGCGCACCGACTCGAGGCTTGGGCGTTCGCGAACGGGCGGATCGTCGGCTCGTCCTGCGGAGGCCGGCGCCGAGAGCAACGCGGCGGCTGCGACGAGCAAGCCGATGGTGAAGGCGTGTGGGCATCTGGTCATGGCGATCACTCCGGGCCGCCCCGCGGCGGCGAAACGGTTCAGAACGTGAACCGGGCGGTCAGGGAAAGGGAGAGGTCGATGCCGAGCGAGAAGGACTTCTTCAGGTACTCCCCGTCGATGCCGGGACCGGCGTAGACCTCGCGGTAGGTCGGGTTGGTCAGGTTCTTGGCCTGGAAGGTCAACCTCAGCCACTCGCTGATCTCCTGGGACAGCGTGAAGTTGAGGATGCCGTAGGACTTCTGGTAGACGCTCGGGACGAAGTTGCCGTCGCTCTCGCCCGCGCCGGCGATCAGGGTGTCGCCGGTGAAGTTGTAGAAGACGCCGATCTGCGTCCCGGTCTCCGGGATGTCGTAGGTCAGGAAGAGGTTGTAGAGGTACTCCGGCGCATCGGTCATCGGCCGCGACGTGATGGGCACGTCGATCGCGGGACCGGCGAACGCGGCGATCTCGTCCTCGGGAAGCAGCACGTTGGAGTCGATCAGCGTCGCGTTGGCGCCCAGCAGCAGGCCGGTCAGGCCTTCGGTGAAGTAGCCGAGATCCTGCCGGACCTCGAACTCCCAGCCGGTGATGGTCCCCTTGGGGTAGTTGACCGGCGTGGTGTAGGTGAAGCCCGCGACCCGCTGCACGTACTCGATGGGGTTGACGATGTCCTTGTGGAACCAGGACGCCGAGACCAGCCCTCCGAGATAGGGCGTCCAGTCGAGCCGCAGGTCGTAGTTCTTCACGTCGCTGATGACGATGTCGGGGTTGCCGATGAAGATGTCGCCCCCGAGGTACTCCTGCTGCAGGATCGGAGTCAGCTCCTTGAAGGTCGGCAGCGCAATCGTCTGGGCGTAGGAGCCCCGCAGGGTGAGGTTCGCGGCCGGCACGATCTCGAAGGCGATCGAGGGCAGCACCGTGTCCTTGGCGAGATCGACGTCGGCGTCGCCGGGGTTCAGCTTGACCGGAGCGATCGAGCCCGGGGGGAACCAGGTCGCGTCCGCCTCGGGGAAGTTCTCGATCGAAAGGTCGATCGACTCGACGCGGGCGCCGCCGATCAGCTTGATCCAGGAGTCGAGGGGGACGTCCGCCATCGCGTACCAGGCGAAGATCCTCTGCCGTCCCTCGTAGTCGACGTCGACGAAGGGCGGTCCGTCGCTGATGGGGTGGTCCTCGTCGGGGAAGACGGCGCTCCAGAAGTCCTCCCACGGCGCCTGGTACTGGGCGGCGTTGTCGTTGAAGTTGCTGTAGCTCTCCTGGTCGTACGTCCGGTGCAGGTCGTCGTCGAAGATGCCGAACTTCAGGAATCCCTCGTCGCCCGACCACTGCTCGAAGGGCAGCAGCAGGTTGACCGACGTCTGGGTGGTCTCCTCCTGGATGTTCTTGTAGAGGTGCTGCACGTTTCCGAGCGTGAAGTTCGCATCGGGCTTGTAGGGGACCTGCAGTTCCGGCTCGACGAACGGCGGCAGGAACGGCGGGAAGCCGGGGTTCAGGGACTTCGGCAGGTAGAGCGAGCCGAACTGACGCTTGTCGGGCTGGTTCTTGGTCGACGAGGCGGTGGTCCAGCTCCAGTCGAGCTCGGGCCGCTGGAACAGGAACGGACCGAACTCGACGTCGTCGAGGATCGGAAGCACGTGATCGCCGTTCAGGATCAGCGTCGAGGTCGTGCGGTCGGTGTACTCGAGGGTCTCGGTGCGGTTCCACGGCGCGAACGTCCGGTTGCCCGGGCTGTTGCCGGGGTCGGCCGGATCGTTCACGTCGTAGTCGGGGAAGTAGTAGCTCTTGCCGCGGGTGTCCTCGGCGAGGGTGGCGACGTCGGTCGCGGTGCGGGTGCGGAGGTAGGTGACGCCGAAGCTCTGCTCGCCGATCTCGATGCCGCCGGTGGCGAGCCAGCTCCACTGGACCTCCTGGGCGCCTCGGGTGACGTCGTAGAGCGCCGTCTTGAAGTCGCCGTCGCTGGGCGTGCCCTGGATGGACTCGGGCGTCATCGGATCGCCCGGGTCCACCACCCACAGCGAGTCGTCCACGCCGTTGTCGTAGTACTCCCAGGTGTCCTCGTAGAAGAAGCTGGTGAAACCCCCGATCACGACATCGTCGTCGAGTTCGAGACGCGTCCCCGCATCGACCGACCACTTGTAGTCCGGCGGCGCCGTTCCGGTCGCGCTGGTGCCGACGGCCCCGGTCCAGCTGGTCCCGTTCTCCTGCGGCGGTCCCGCACCGCGGCCGTCGCCCCAGTAGGTGAGCCCGCCGCCCTGGTAGGTCAGGAAGTCCCGGCGGCCGGTGGTCTGCGTGTTGTAGCCCGCCTGCGCCTTGAACTGCAGGATGGTCTCCGCG
>JAFMML010000118.1 GCA_017859745.1 Planctomycetota bacterium | reverse complement strand
GGATCGCCTTCCGCGGGCGTGAACGTCTGGCCCCACGCCATTCCGAGGTGAGACGACGCGAGGAGGGCGCCGATGGAGGCGAGAGCACCGGAGAAGCGGAGCGTTGGCATTTGAGGGAGTCCTTGACGACCTGACTGACAGGGGTCCGCTGGAGACAAACGCGGTGCCCGTGGTCCGGGCCCGCATCGGGGCGTGGCAACGTCTGGTGATCGAAACCGGTGGCGTCGGGCGGCAGGGGCCGTCCGCTCTCGCACGGCCTTTCGAAAGGCGTCCGAGAACCTTCGGGTGCGATCACCTCCTTCGCCGATATTGATCGGCGTCGAAGTCATCGACCCTCCTCGATCCGTGGCACGAAAGATTATCCGCCCCAACCGGGCGATCGGATCCCCGCTCAGACGGCGGTCCGGGCGGCATCGATGCCGAGCGACTTGAGCTTCTTGTAGAGCGTCGTTCGGTCGATGCCCAACGCGGAAGCGGCTCTGGTCCGATTGCCGCCGCACGAGGCCAATGCCGCGAGGATCGCCTGCCGTTCCGGCTCGCGAAGAGCATCTTCGAGTGAGATGGGACCCGTTTCGAGGCCGTTCGCAAAGGCGGGGAGAGACCCCGTCCCCGTTCGAGATGCTGGATCGCCGACCGATCTCACAGAGGGGGGCAGGCGAACGGCATCCGGAAGGTCCGCCAGTCTCAAGAGGTGTCCTGGGCACAGCACCACGCCCCGTTCGATCGCGTTCTCGAGTTCTCGGACGTTGCCCGGATAGTCGTAGGCCAACAGGCGATCGAGCGCGTCCGGCTCGAACCCCGCCACCGTCCGCTGGTGGTCCTCGGCGAAGCGGGCCCGAAACGCCTCGGCGAGGGTCTGGATGTCGCCGCGTCGCTCCCGAAGTGGCGGCAGATCGATCGTGACCACGTTGATCCGGTAGTAGAGATCCTGCCGGAATCGGCCGTCGGCCACGAGGTCCTCGAGCGGCTGGTTCGAGGCGAGCACGATCCGCACGTCGACCTCGCAGGTGTCGTTGGATCCGACCGGCTCGAAGCACCGCTCCTGCAGAACCCGAAGCAGCTTCAACTGCATCGCGGGACTTGCCGAGTTGATCTCGTCGAGAAACAGCGTGCCGCCGTGGGCGGCGAGGAATCTGCCGACCTTGTCCACGTGGGCGCCGGTGAACGCCCCGGCGACGTGACCGAAGAGCTCCGATTCGAGCAGGGTCTCGGGGATGGAGCCGCAGGCGATCTCGACGAAGGGTCCGTCGGCCCGAGGCGAAGCGTGGTGGATCGCTCGTGCCACGAGGCTCTTGCCGGTTCCCGACTCGCCGTTCATCAGCACCGTGGCGCGGGTCGCGCCGGCGGTGCGGACGAGTTCATGGACCCGACGCATCCTCGGATCGTCCCCAAGCACCGCATCGAGTCCCGGTGTCGCGGCGGCGGGGGTGGACGGCATCCGCACGCCCAGCATCTGCCGTCGACCGAGTGCCCGAGTCAGCGAGGAGACCAGTTCCCGATCGACGACCGGCTTGACCAGCACATCGTCGGCGCCCTCGCGCATGGCGGCGACGGCGGCCTCGACGCTGGGGAACTCGGAGATCGCGACGAACGCCGCGCGACGATGTCGGCGACGCAGCGATTGGAGCATGGTCAGGGGTTCGGCGAGGCCGATGACCGCCCCCGCGAGATCCGGATCGGACTCGAACGCCTCGATCGCTTCGGGCTCGGTCCCGACCCCGATCACCGCTGCGTCCGCCTCCTCGAGGGCCATGCCGATCGCCTCGCGGACGAATCGGTCCGGGTCGATCACCAGGATCCGGCGGCCTGCCAAGTTCGACGCCGTCGTGTCCGACCTGTCCATGGAAGCTCCGCGCCGCGACGTCCCTGAGCGGTCCGAGGGGCCGGATTCCGCCACCAATGACCTTCTTCGGCCCCTGGGTCGACGCCCATTCGGACACTCTCGTCCAGTCGCGGTCGTTGAGGGATCCGTGCCCCCACAAGACGGCGTTCAGGTCCGAGAACCGCCTGTTCGGAATGATTCGAGCCACCCCCGTGGGGGGGGGGCGACCCCCAACGTGGAACATCCTGACAATTCCCTTGGTGGGGCGCGGCCGGGTCTGTAGGTTCACCACATACGGCCCGGCGGCGGTGTTGGAGGAGAACACCGTCGTCCGGCCGGTTTTTTGTCGGCACCCCGGGGACTGGATCCGCTTGCCGGAGCATCCTGCCGGATCCGCCCAGCGGAGGCGATCCCCACCCGATCGCGCGGCTGGGCGACGGCGGGGAAGTTGGACCTTGGGCGTTGTTCCTCCGGTGAACCGCCCCAACCGCGGCAACTTCTCCGGATCCGTGCCATAACAGTGTTCGTCGGGCGTTTGCCGCGACCTGCGGCAGGTCGCCGCGACTTCCCGAACCGGAGCCCCATCCATGAACGTGCTCGATGCTCTCGATGCTCAACCGATCGCCCGCGGTCGCGCCCGGCTGTTCGCCGTCGCCGCCGCGGCCTTCACCATCACGCTGCTGCTGCCAACTTCGCTGCCGATCGGCGACCTCCTGTCCGAAGCATCCGCGCAGGATGGTGCCGGCGAGCGGGGCCAGGGCGGCCGAGGCGGCGAAGGTCGCCGCGGCGGTCGCGGCGGCATGCGGGGCGGCATGGGCGGCGGCATGCGGGACATCCGCGAGCTGATGGAGCCCGACTTCGTCCGCCGCGACGTGCCGTTGTTCGTGACGCAGCTCGAGCTCGACGAGACCCAGTCGCTCGTCGTCGAGACGCTCATGAGCGACTACGAGGCCGACTACAACGACGCGGTCTCGGGCGTGACCGATCGCCTTCGCGACATGGGCCGGCAGATGTTCTCCAACATGGTCACCCCGGAGATGCGCACCCGCTTCCAGGACGAGGCCCGGGCGATCCGCGAGGAGATCCAGGCGATGGAGGCCGAGCAGGGCGGCGAACTCGATCGCGAGGCGGTGCGGAACATGTGGCGAGAGCGCATGGGCCGGCTCCAGCAGGAGATGATGGAGGAGCAGGGCGACAACGGCGCGGGCGCGGCGATGCGGGCCACCATGGGCGAGATGTTCGAGCGCCTGCAGGCGTGGCAGAACCGCAAGGAGACGATGCGGACCGAGTTCGTGGCTGGACTCCAGGCCCAGCTCACCGACGAGCAGCTCGTCCTCTGGCCCGCGTTCGAGCGATTCCTGATTCGCGAGAAGGGACTGCCCCGGGCCCGGCTTTCTGGTGAGGGCCTCAACCTGTTCCTCGTCGTCGACGAGGCGCGTCTTCCCGAAGAGAGCTACGGCAAGATCGGTGGCATCCTCGACGAGTACGAGGTGGTGCTCGACCAGGCGATCCGCACCCGCGACAGCGTGGTCGCGCAGACCTCGGCGGATCTCTACCGCGGCATCGAGAAGGGCGACGTCTCCGCCGCGATGAAGTCGATGGAGCGACAGATGCAGGTTCGTCGCGCCCTTCGCGACGTCAACGACCTCTACCGCGGCCAGCTCGTCGCGGCGCTCGGCGAGACCGACGAGTCCAAGGCGCTCGACCGGGCGATCCTCGAGGCCGGCTACGAGCGGGTCTACTCCGAGATGCCCACCGAGCGGGCCTTCGACGTGGCCATCGCTCTCGACGGGCTCGACGCGGACGTGCTCGAGGGCGTGTTGGGTCTGCAGGCGGCGTTCGAGGCCGAACTCGCCTCGCGGAACGCCCAGCTGCTCGGCCTGACCAGGCGGTACGAGCCCGAACAGCAGCTCGAGGAGGCCGAGCGATTCGTCTCGGCGATCTCGGGCATGCTTGCCGGCGGGGGCTTCAATCCCGGCGGCTTCGGTGACTTCGGCGGTCGCGAGGACGACCCGATGGGCGAAGCGATGGACGCCCGACGCGAACTCGACCGGTCCTACCGCGAGCGACTCGAGTCGCTGCTGACGCCCGAGCAGATCGAGCAGCTCCCCGCGACCCGGCGTGGCCGAGGTGGCGGGCAGTTCGCCCAGATGCGCGAGCAGGCGCTCGAGCGGTTCGACAAGGATGGCGACGGCGAACTGAGCAGTGAAGAGCGACGCGAGATGATGGAGACGATCCGCAGCGAAGGCGGCTTCGGCGGCCGGGGTGGCCGTGGCGGCCAGGGCGGCGGCGAAGGTGGTCGGGGCGGCCGTGGCGGCCAGGGCGGTGGCGAAGGTGGTCGGGGCGGCCGTGGCGGCCAGGGCGGCCCGGGTGGCCGCGGTGAGAACAACTGACGCCGTTCTGACGCTCCAGTTCCCAGTTCACCCACCGCCGTCCCTTCATGGGGCGGCGGTGTTCGTCTGGGACGA
>JAFMML010000019.1 GCA_017859745.1 Planctomycetota bacterium | reverse complement strand
GGGAGCTCCCTCGCGTGCCGAGCGGCGACCGCCCCAACCGACGATCCCGTCGCCAGGCTCGAGTCCGCTCGAGAGTTCGAGCAGCTGTCGCACCGTGATTCGAGACTTGCCGGGGTGCTCCCGCCACTCGGTCAGGGTGTCCGCGGCGGACTCGTCCCACGCAAGCAGGCCGTCCTGGACCGCCGCTGCGGCGAGCACGCCAACGAAGCTCTTGGTGCCGCTGGCGAGCATGTGCCGGCGAGTCGGGGTCCACCCGTCGGCATACCGCTCGAAGACGATGTCGCCATCGCGGACGACGAGCAGGGCGCGGCCTCCCAAGGCCTCGGAATACTCCGCGGCCGCATCACCCGCCTCCCGCCACGCCGAC
The DNA here is from genome assembly GCA_017859745.1 of Planctomycetota bacterium. Taxonomy (GTDB): domain Bacteria; phylum Planctomycetota; class Phycisphaerae; order Phycisphaerales; family SM1A02; genus VGXO01. The sequence continues at coordinate 50,931 of JAFMML010000019.1, read as the reverse complement.
TCGGAAGGGTCGCCGGCCCCAGATGGGTCGGACAGGTCGCGTCGGCCCGAAGCAGCTTCCTGCGAGAGCGCCGCACCCTCGCCAAGCAGCATCGCCGCCACCGCAACCGCCACCACACTCGCCACCACACTCCGTCGCTCGCTCATCACCCATGCTCCCATGAAGACCGGCGAGACCGGCGAGACCGGCGAGACCGGCGAGACCTCCCCAAGACCTCGTCAAGATTCGAGTCGAGCTCCCATGAACGCGGATCTCCCACTTGCGCAGGGACCGCCTTGTGGGGGGTCGTACGACGCCGCCGCGCCGGGATTGCACGATTCTCACGACGTCCGGCACCTTCATCCGGAGTCGGACCTGATCCGATCGCACCCCAAACGGCGAGACCGGCCGCCCGGATGGTCTGCGGCGTACCTCTTCGTGCCACCGACCGTCTTTCCATGTCGCCGGTGCCGATCGATGCCTGTCCACGATTCGGCGAACACCCCCGCCGGATCGCTCCGACGTCCTATCCCGCCGGCGGCAGTGCGAACGAACCCCGCCGCACCGTGAGCACGACGACCTCCGGGTCGCAGTGGAGTCGCAGCGGGAACCAGGCGCCGAGACCCTTGGTCACGAAGAGCGCCCGCTCGTCTCGGGCATAGAAGCCCGAGCGGAACCGATGGGCGATCGCGAGGTTGTGATCCGGCCTCTTCCGGCGGGCGACCTGCCCACCATGGGTGTGGCCCGACAAGGTCAGGCAGACGCCACGGCGACTCGCTTCCGGGAACGCCTGGGGGTTGTGGGCGAGCAGCAGATGGATCGGTCCCCCCGCACGGTTGCAGACGCTGTCCACCCGGACCCGGCATTCCTTCGCTCCCCGGCCCCAGTCGATGCCGGCAAGGCGAAGCGCTCCCCCGCCGTGCTGGAGCGCGACCGACTCGTCCTGCAGGACCGAAAGGCCCGCCTCTCGGGCCAGATCGACCAGGCCCCGCGGATCGTCGAGGTGGTCGTGGTTGCCCAGCACCAGATGATGTCCCAGCGACGGCCGGATGGAGGCCATCGCCTCGACGAGCGGCTCGACGCCGTCGATGTCCAGATCGACCAGATCCCCGGTGAACGCGACCAGATCCGCTTCGGTCCGCCGCACCAGCTCGATCGCCTCGAGGCCCCGCTCGAGCGGCAGCAGACTCCCCATGTGCAGGTCGCTGTAGTGGGCGATGCGGACCCCGTCGAACGCCGCCGGCCACTCCGGCAGGACGCATTCGTGATGTCGGACCACCATCGGCTGAGCCACGTGCCGGCGGGTGAGTTCACCTCGTGCGATCGTGTTGGCGGCAACCGCGACGATCCGATGCCGCAGGCTTGCCCGGCGGTACTTGCCGTTGCGTCGCCGAGCGTCGATCTGCTCCTGTCGATCCGGAGGCGTGGTCTCTTCGGGCGAACTCGCCATCGTCCGAACGGTACCCCGCGAGGGCGTCGGTCGTTCCCGGCAATCGAGACGAAATCCGCTTTGGGAACGGCAGGGCCGGCCGGGCCTCGCATCCGCGTTCAGAACCGGATTCGTCCGCCCAGGAACAGTCCCTGCAGACCGGCGACCGAACGGTCGCCCCCGGACTCGATGGTCCAGTCGAGGAGGCGGTAGCCGAAGCGGGCGGCGATCCCCGGCACCAGCTCCAGATCGAGCGAAGCCTGGAGCTCGACGAAGGTCCCGCCGCCGAACAGTGCCGGGCCGATGGCGGCCGAGGCGGAGATCCCGATCTCGTGGATCGGCGGAACCACCTCGCCGGGGTTCCAGCGGAAGCGCAACCCACCGCCCAGGCCCAGGCCGAGGACGTCGTGGTCGAAGCTCGCGATCGCCGCTCCGACCGGCTCGATCCGCTGCGAGATCGACAGGTACTGGACGCTCAGCGTCGCGTCGAACGCCAGATCGATGCTCGAGCCGCGGGCTCCGACGCCGGCGACGTTCTCCTTCGGCGCGTTCCAAAGGGCCGTCTGCCTCGCAAACGGCTTCCACAACGCCACCGAGACCCGTCCGCCGGCCGACCACGCCGACGCGGTGGTTCGTGCCGCGGTCGCGGTCGAGATGGTCGTCCCGTCGAGCACGGTGCCCGGTGCGAGTTCGGCGTTCCCCGAGGTCGAGAACGAGAACCCGCCAACCGCCGCGGAGATCCAGTCGCCCCGCCAAGCGAGTTCCGCCGCCGGGGTCGCCTCGAGGTCGTCGAGATCCAGATCGCCCGCCTCGATCTCGGTGCCCCCGCTTCCAAAGGTCAGCTTGCCCTCGAACCTCGGCAACCAGGCGCCGACCACGAGTTCCCACGCCGAGGGCATCGACTCGGCGGAGGTCCTCGGCGAAGGGAGCTCGTCGTCCGCGGCGCGGACCGACGGCGTCGCGAGCAGCGTGGCTGGCACCGTCAGGCTCCAGACGAGTCGTTGCAGGGCGAGTCGATGCACGAAGTTCCTTCGGGCGAGGCGAGGCCGCGGGGGCGTCTCAGACGACCAGCCGCAGGCAGAGCGGATAGCGATAGGTCGTTCCCCCGTTGGCCGCGACCGCGGCGACGATCGTGAAGACGAACCAGAAGATCGCGACGAGCGGCAGCAGAACGAAGCCGATCAGGACGAACATCGACAGTGCCGCCACGATCGCGAGGAGGGTGATGGTGATGTTGAAGTTGAGCGCCTCCTTCGCCTGATCCGCGGCGAAGGGCATGGTGTCCTTCTTCACGAGCCACACCAGCAGCGGTCCGATGATGTGTCCGAAGGCCGGCAACACGAACGTCGCAAACGCCGAGAGATGCCCCAGCATCGCCCAGGTCCGCTCCTCCGGCGGAGTCGTCGAAGATCCTTCGTTCATCGCAATCCTCCACGAGACACGTTCACCCACCCGCGACGACGAGGTTTCGATGACGGGCCCGACGCACCGGCGACGAGCGCTCGCGCATCCTTCGTCGACGCGGCGAGTCTACCGTCGCGAGTCCGGCGCCCGCTCCTCCGATGACCACCCCGACTCCTCCAGCACCGGAACCGGCCGATCCCGACGACGCGGGCCTGATGCGTCTCGGCGGAGGGGTGCGGGTGCGCGAATCCGACATCCGATTCAAGTTCGTGCGAAGCGGCGGCCCGGGCGGGCAGAACGTCAACAAGGTCTCCACCGCCGCCGAACTGCGGGTGTCGCTTGCCGATCTCGTGGGGCTCGACGAGGCGGCGACGGCTCGGCTCAAGGCTGCCGCGGGACGGCGTCTGAACAGCGCAGGTGAACTGGTGCTGAGGGCCGAGACCTCTCGTAGCCAGCACGAGAACCGCGAGATCTGCCTCGCCAAGCTGCGGCAGATGGTCTCGGGAGCGGCCCGCAGGCCGAAGGTTCGCCGCCCCACCAAGCCCACGCGAGGTTCGAAGGAGCGGCGCCTCGAGCAGAAGTCCCAGCGGGGCGAGATCAAGAAGCGTCGCAACTCTCCGGAGTGGTGATTCCCCGGCTGCTATCCTCCCCGCCCCATGGCCATTCTCGTCGACGGTTCCACCCGCGTGCTCTGTCAGGGCATCACCGGCTCCGCAGGGGCCTTCCACACCGCAGGCTGCCTCGCGTACGGCACCCGCATGGTCGGCGGCGTGACCCCCGGCAAGGGCGGCCAGCGCGATCCCAACGACCTGCCGATCTTCGACACCGTCGCCGAAGCGGTCGCCGAGACCGGCGCCGACGCGACGATGATCTTCGTCCCCCCGCCATTCGCCGCGGATGCGATCCTCGAGGCCGCGGCCGCGGGCATCCGCACCATCGCCGCGATCACCGAGGGCATTCCGGTGCAGGACATGGTCCGCACCAAGGCGGTCCTCGGCGACCATCCCGAATGCACCCTGATCGGACCGAACTGCCCCGGCATCATCACGCCGGGCCGCCGGGTCTCCGGAGAGGGCTCCGACGCCACCTTCGAGGGCGGCTGCAAGATCGGGATCATGCCGGGCTACATCCACACCCACCGCGACGACGGCGGCACCGGGCGTGCCGCGGGCATCGTGAGCCGCTCCGGCACCCTCACCTACGAGGCGGTCTGGCAGTGCTCGCAGCGGGGGATCGGACAGTCGACGTGCATCGGCATCGGCGGCGATCCGATCAAGGGCATCAACTTCATCGAACTGCTCGAGCGGTTCCATGCCGACGAGGAGACCGACGCGATCGTGATGATCGGCGAGATCGGCGGCAGCGACGAGACCGAGGCCGCGACCTGGATCGGCGAGCACGCCACCAAGCCGGTCGTCGCCTTCATCGCCGGACGGACCGCTCCGCCCGGCAAGCGGATGGGCCATGCCGGTGCGATCATCGGCGGCGCCGCCGACACCGCCGAGGCGAAGATCGCCGCCCTTCGCGAGGCCGGCGCGATCGTCTGCGAGAGCCCCGCGGATCTCGGCGCCGCCACCGCGGACGCCCTAGGCACCGCCGCGAGCCGCTGAGGCCGACCGTTTCGCCCGCTCCGGAAACTCGACGCCCATGACCGCAACACGCCGCAGCGGAACGAAAGGACCGGCGGCCGCCGCGAAGACGCGTGGCGGGCGCAGGAAGACCGCGGGCTCCAAGCGATCGCTCACCTACCGCGACAGCGGTGTGGACATCGAGGCGGGCGACCGTGCCGTCGATCGCATCGGACCGATCGTGCGCCGCACCTACGGGCCACGCGTGCTCGCCTCCCACGGCGCCTTCGCCGGGATGCTGCGCCTCGACTACAACGAGAAGCTCTTCAAGCGCAACTACAAGGACCCCGTCCTCGTCGCCTGCACCGACGGCGTGGGAACCAAGGTCAAGCTCGCCGCCGAGGCGGGGGTCTTCGACACCGTCGGCATCGACTGCGTGGCGATGAACGTCAACGACCTCGTGGTGCAGGGCGCCGAGCCGCTGCTCTTCCTCGACTACCTCGGCCTGCACCGCCTCGATCCCGAACAGACCGCCCAGATGGTCGAAGGCGTCGCCCGCGGATGCGAGATCGCCGGATGCGCCCTGCTTGGCGGCGAGTGCGCCGAGATGCCCGACGTCTACCGGAAGGGCGACTTCGACATCGCCGGATTCACGGTCGGCGTCGTCGAACTCGCTCGCGCCGTCGATCCGGTGAGGGTCCGGGCGGGCGACGAGGTGATCGGCCTCGCGAGTTCGGGCATCCACTCCAACGGCTACGCCCTCGTGCGGCGGATCGTGAAGGAGGCGCGGCTCGACCTGAAGAAGGCTCACGGCGATCTCGGCGATCGCCCGCTGCTCGACGTCCTGCTCGAGCCGACCCGGATCTACGTGAAGCCGATCCTCAAGCTGCTGTCGGGCTACCGCCGCAAGAAGGCGGTCTCGGGGATGGCCCACATCACCGGCGGCGGCATCGCCGGCAACATCTGCCGCGCCCTTCCGGAGAATCTCGACGCCGAGATCGACCTCGCCTCGTGGACGGTGCCGCCGATCTTCCGATTCCTGCAGCGGCACGGAGGCGTCGCCGAGGAGGAGATGTTCCGGGTCTTCAACATGGGCGTTGGCTTCACGCTCATCGTTCGCCCCACCTTCGCGGACGCGATCGCCCGGAAGCTCGAGCGAAGCGGCGAACAGGTCTTCCGCCTCGGTCGCATCGTGAAGGGTTCCGGCGAGGTCCGGCTGGCCTGACCGGCCCGCCGAGGCGAACCCGACCGCGGCTCAGCCGCGTTCCCGCAGCATCCCCTCGAATCGTTCGACGACCTCGCGCATCACCGCCCGCTCGGCCGCACCGAGCCGGGGATCGACGGCGCTTTGCCGCAGGCGAGCCAGTCGGCGCTGCCAGAGGATCTCCAATGCCGTCGGATCGCTCACGGCACCGGAGTCGACGATCTCGAGATACCGCCGCAGACGCAGGAGTTCCGGATGGGACTCGATCGGCGGCGCGGGAGCCGCCGTGCGAGGTTCGAGTTCGACCTCGACCCTGGAGGGGCCGTACCGACGGCCGATCTCCGCGATGAACTTGGCCCGCTGGGCCAGCACGGGATTCGACCTCGCGAATGGATCGTCCGGCGACTGCCCGAGCTGCTCCACCGAGCCGATGACCAGGTCCACGATCTGCTTGCGCTCGACCCCGTCGTCGCCACGGCGGACGATCTCCAGACGCAGCACCTCGCCCGGCAATCGGCTCTGCACCGCCGAGATCAGTTCGACCGAGGTCGGCGTCGGTTGGCCCTCGATGACCACGATCCGGTCGCCGATCTGCAGCACGTCCTCCGCGGGCATTCCGGTCACGAAGCCGCTGATGACCACACCTTCACCGGCCTCGCGGGCGGTCTCCATGCGAATGCCGAGCGCACCGCGCGGAATCGAACGCACCTGATCGTCCACGACCCGCAGGAGACGCTGGCGCTGCTCGACGTCGAGATCGGGCCGTTGAAGCACCGCGAGCAGTTCGAAGACCGGAACCCGCCGGCTCAGCAGTGCCGCCTGCGCCTCGCTGCGCGCGGCCGCCGACTCCGAGCCCAACTGCTCGACCAGGGTGGCGAACTCCGGATCGATCCTGATCGCCCCGAGATCCCGATCGAGAATGGACGTGTCGAACTGCACGGCGCCCGGCGGGACCTGCGCGAGCCCGCGCGCCTCGACGGCGATCGTCGCCAGCGCGCAAACGACGCCGACGACGAGCCGCGGGACGACCCCACGAGCCGACGGCGGCGTCGGTGTCGATGTCGGTGTCGATCTGGGCGATCGGACTCGTCGGCCGATGGGCATGACGCGATGCTACCGAGGCGACACGGCGCGGACGATCTTCGAAATCGCATTCCGCTGCCGATCGATCCACTCGAGCAGTCCCTCGAGGGTGTCTCCGAGGCGTGCGGCCCGCTCGCCCCGCACCCCGCCATCGAGGAGAAAGGCGACGTCGGCGACCACCGATTCGATCATCAGGTCGGGGACGATCTCGGCGGTGTCGCGGCGAAGCGGTCCGAACCCCTCCGCGAAGGCGGTCAGGAGCGATTCGTCGAGACCGAGGCGTCCCGCCGGGACCGCAGAGGGTGGCAGGGCGAAGTGGACCGCGGCCGCAGCGAACTCCGCCTGCGGCAGGTCCAGACGGACCGCTTCCCAATCCAGCACCGCTCGCACCGAGCCCGTGGCGTCGGTCGTGCAGATCAGGTTTCCCGGGTGATAGTCCCCATGCACGAGACGTCGGGGCCGTTCCTTGAACCAGTCCGCGGCGACTTCGGCGGCCCGCTCGTATCGATCCACGAGCGTCGACGGCGTGATCGAACCGCCGGTCGCCTCCTCACCGCGCTCCTGCAGGCGCTGCAGCACCTCGCGAACCAGGGGCGAGTCGTGGTAGGAGCCGTGCAGGCGTTCCGGCGCCGCGAGGTTTCGCATCTCCTCGTGCAGGCGAACCAGCGTCCGCCCGGCGGAGGCGGCCGCCGCCGGATGGCGGGGATAGCGCTCCCCGGCGATGAACTCGACGAGTTCGAAGGTGTGCCCGTCGCGTTCGAGGACCGCATCGCCCTCGATCGTCGAGCGCACGCGAGGCACCGGGCACCCGCTCGCGGCGAGGCGTCGCTGCAACCCCGCGGTGAATCGCGCCGCCTCCGCCGAACCGGGGCGTCGCCGCTTCAGCACGAAGGCGCCTTCGGGCGTCTCGACGACGACCTTCGGCACCCGGCGCGAGCCTCGCTCGATGGTCCGCAGCCGCGTCGGCGAGGGCAGGCCGAAGGACGCGAGCACCTCGGCGACGAGCTCGGGCTCGAGGGTCGCGCGACCCCCATCGCCCTCGGGGGAATCGAGTGGCGGATCTGGTTCCGATTCGTCCATGGCGGAGTGGGGCCGACGCCGAGGGGCTACTCGACGTTCTGGGCCTGTTCCTTGGTTCGATCGATCAGGCCCTTGATCTCGACGATCTCGCGACTGATCTCCGAGTCGCCGGACTTGCTGGCGATGGTGTTCGCCTCCCGGAGCATCTCCTGAGCGAGAAAGTCCAGCACCCGGCCCGCGGGGCGTCCGCCCTCGGGCACGAGGGCCTGCTCGAACTGCTCGAGATGTCCTCTCAGTCGGATGACCTCCTCCGCGATGTCGCTGCGCTCGGCGTAGATGGCGACCTCGCGGATCAGGTCCTCGTCGCGAAGCGTCGTGCCGACCTCCGAAAGCAGCGTGTCGATCCGGCTTCGCAGGCGCTCGCGGTAGCCCACCACGACCTCGGGGGCCCGCCGAGCGACCCGTTCGAGTCGATCTCGGATCTCGCCCACGATCTCCCGCAACTGCACCGCCAGCGTCGCGCCTTCGCGGCGCCGCATCTCCAACAGGCGTTCGCACGCCTCCTCGACCAGGCGGGCGAGGGTCGGACGGGCCGACTCGATCAGATGATCCCCGGACTCCGGCGCGAGCGCTCCCGGCAGCGAGAGCAGGGTGGCCGGATCGATCCGAACCCGATCCTCGAGGGTCTCCGGCACCGCGGCCACGACCTGCTCGAGATAGGCCGCGACCACCGCCCGATTGACCGCCGCCGCGACGGCGCCGGGCGCCGGCGTGAAGCGGACCGAGATGGTGACGCTGCCCCGACCGAGGCGCTTCGAGACCGCCTGATCGATCTCGGGCTCGAGCGGCAGCAGCTCGTCGGGGAGCCGCACCGAGGACTTGTAGAACTTGCCGTTGACGGCGCGGATCTCGACCGCGAATCGACTGCCCTCGGCCTCGCCGCTGGCGGCGCCGAAGCCGGTCATCGAACGGATCACGGGCTGGTGGTCCCCGCCGGGGCGACGGCGTCGTCGAGCGAAGGCAGCGCCGCGGGAGCGGGCGTCGTCGGGGCGGCCGTGTTCGAATCGTCGCCGGACTCCACCGTCGTGGCGGCCTCTTCCGGCGAGGGCGGCGCGAGCAGTCGCGAGTCGAGGATGTTCAGCGTGATCGCCAGGCCGAGGTAGAGGACGAAGGCGCCGACCGTCGCCACCGTCAGCACGTCGCCGGTGCGTCCGCCGAACGCGGTGTCGGTGCCGCCACCGCCGGCGCCGCCGAAGGCTCCGGCGAGCCCGCCGCCCTGCGGCCGCTGCACGAGGATGATGAGCACCAGCGCCACCGAGGCGACGATGAAGACGACGGTGAGGGGAGCGAGGATCGCCATGGGCGGAAGACTCCAGAATCGCCGACGGTCCGTCGCGGACCGGGCAGTCAGGCGGACGTCTGACCGAGCCGCGCTTCGGCGGCACGGCAGATCGCCGCGAACGAATCGGCCTTGAGGGAGGCTCCTCCGACGAGCCCGCCATCGATCTCCGGCCGACGAAACAACTCGGCGGCGTTGCTGGCCGTGACCGAGCCGCCGTAGACGACCCTCGTCGCCGCGGCGAATTCCCGATCATACAACTCCCCGAGGGTCCGGCGGATCCAGCGATGGGCCTCTTCGGCATCGTCGGGATGGGCGGTCCGGCCGGTCCCGATCGCCCAGACCGGCTCGTAGGCGACCACGATCCGCTCCGGCGTGGGTGCGGCGAGGCCCTCCAGACCGCTTCGGACCTGGCCCACGATGGTCGACTCGGCATCCCCGGACTCCCGTTCCTCCAAGGTCTCGCCGACGCAGAACACCGTCTCGAGATCGCTCTCGAGGGCTCGGACGAGCTTCGCTCGAAGCGTCTCCGGGGGCTCTTCGAGGCCGTGCCGACGTTCGCTGTGGCCCACGAGCACCCAGCGGGCGTTCAAGTCGTCGAGCATCCCTGCGGAGACCTGCCCGGTGTAGGCCCCGTCGTCGTGCGGCGAGAGATCCTGCGCTCCCAACGAAGGCGGGCCGTGCCCCATCGCCCGTCCGACCGACATCAGATAGGGCGACGGCGGGAAGACCGCCACGTCGATCCGGGGATCCAGCTGCGGTCCGCCCGCGTCGCCGGAGAGATCCGCATGGATGGTCTCCGCGAGTTCGACCGCCGAGGCGAGACGGAGGTTCATCTTCCAGTTGCCGCCGATGTAGGGGCGAACGGCGGGACGGGCGGTCTTGTTCATGGAGTCCTCGGAGCCGTGTCGAGTCGAGTTCGGAGGCGGGTCGCGACGGCTTCGAACCCTAGCCGCCCCACTTCCACGCGACGATCGCCACCGCGGCCATCAGCACCACCACCGTCTGGGTGCCGCGGTCGCGAATCGCGAACGCCACCGGATCGTCGTCGACCTCGCCCCGCTCTGCGAGGAACCAGATCCGGACGATCCACCAGGTGGTCAACGGAAGCAGCAGCCACAGCAGGCCGGGACTCGCGTAGAGCGATTCGACCGTGGGCGTCTGCACGTAGAGGGCGAGGACCATCACCGACATCAGGCCGATCGCCGGACCCACGACGCCGATCACCCGAGCGTCCGCGGGCACGTAGCCTCGGCCGGGGACATGTTCGCCGCCCTCGGCTTCGCGACGCCGAAGCTCGACGTGCCGCTTCAGGAACGCGAGGCTCGTGAACACGAACAGCGTGTAGACCAGCAGCCATTCGGACAGCGGCACCTCGATCGCCGCGGCACCGGCGTAGACGCGAACGGCATAGAGCATCGACAGCGCGATCACATCGATCAGCACGTGCCGCTTCAGCAGCAGCGTGTAGGCCACGGTCAGACCGAGGTAGGCCAGCAGTGCCGTCGCGAACGCCGAGGGCAGCGTCAGCAGGCCGATCGCCAGACCGCCAAGAACCAGAACCGCCGCGGTCGCAAGCGCCATCGGAATGGGCAGTTCGCCGGCGGCGATGGGACGGCGCCGCTTGGTCGGGTGGGCCCGATCCGCGTCGAGGTCGTTCAGGTCGTTGAGGAGGTAGGTGCCCGAGGCGAGGAGGCTGAAGGCGAGAAACGCCAGACCGGCGTTCGCCCAGGACGCCGCGTCGAGGACCAGATGCGCGGTCAGCAGCGGCACCAGCACCAGCAGGTTCTTGGTCCACTGATGGACCCGCATCGCTCGGAGAATGGCACCGGTCACCGAGTGGTTGTCGGCAAACGAGGCCGCAATCGGTCGATCCCGAGCCCGAAGATCTCGTGCCAGCCCCGCTCCGCCGACCGCCACGCACGCTCGGGCGCGGCGGAAGACCGGGGCATCCTTCCTCGGATGGTCGCCCGCGTAGTCGAACCCACCTTCGCCGAACCGCTCGACAAGGGCCTCGGCCTTCGCCGCTCCGGAGAGGTTTCGCCCGGATTCCGTCGCCAGAACCTCGTCGAAGACCCCCGACGCCGCCGCCACCGCCTCGGCGGGCGCCCGATCGGCTGCGGTTGCCAACACGATTCTCCGCCCCGCCGCTCGCTGCTCGCCGAGCCAGGAAAGGAGATCCGCTCGAAACGGCAGATGCGTCGCATCGACCGGGCCGGCCTCGGCCACGGCCCGCTTGAACCCCGCCTTGCCGCCCACGAGCGCCGCCGCCACTCCGGCGAGGCGCCAGGGTCGGCGGAAGATCGCCCTGACGAGGCCCTCCCACATCAGATCGCTGCGGACGAGGGTGCCGTCGAGATCGACCGCGACCGGCACCCCGGCGGCGGCAGGCGTCTGACTGGTGGTCTCGGCGGCGGACATGAAAGGGTCGTCGGATCGAGCGGGACGGCGCATGCAGCAATGTTCGGTCGCAGCGGCGACACTGCGGGCTGCGATCGCCGGACTACCGTGTTCGCCGGCGGACCGCACCGCGTTCGATCGCATCCGCCGACGAGGCGGCGATCGCTCCCTGCCGCCGCTCCTCCCTCCCGCCCCGACAGGTTCCCGGTCCACGCCATGACGAGTCCCAGCTCCGCCGCGACCCAGATCCCGAGTTCTCCCGCGGACATCCGCGCCGCCTTCCTCGCCTTCTTCCGAGAACGCTGCGGGCACGAGGTGGTGCCGAGTTCGCCGGTGGTTCCCCACGACGATCCGACGCTGCTCTTCACCAACGCGGGGATGAACCAGTTCAAGGACGTCTTCCTCGGGCAGGGCTCCCGGCCCTACCGCCGCGCCGCGGACACCCAGAAGTGCATCCGCGCCGGAGGAAAGCACAACGACCTCGAGGACGTCGGCCGCGACACCTACCACCACACCTTCTTCGAGATGCTCGGCAACTGGTCGTTCGGCGACTACTTCAAGGCCGAGGCGATCGAGTGGGCGTGGACGCTGCTGACGGAGGTCTACGGCCTCGACCCGGATCGCCTGTACGCGACCTACTTCGGCGGCGACGAGAACTCCGGACTCGCCGCCGACCTCGAGGCCCGCGATCTGTGGCGCCGCCATCTTCCGGAGGCGCGGGTGCTGCCGGGCTCGATGAAGGACAACTTCTGGGAGATGGGCGAGACCGGTCCCTGCGGCCCCTGCTCGGAACTGCACTACGACCGCGTGGGCGGTCGCGATGCCGCGGCGCTCGTCAACGCCGACGATCCCGACGTCCTCGAGATCTGGAACCTGGTCTTCATCCAGTTCAACCGCGAGGCCGACGGCATCCTGAAGCCGCTGCCCGCGAAGCACGTCGACACCGGCATGGGCTTCGAGCGCCTGGTCTCGGTGATCCAGAACCGCCGCAGCAACTACGACACCGAGATCTTCACGCCGATCTTCGAGGCGATCCGCGCACTCGGCGGCACGAAGGCCTACGGCGCCGAGCTCGCCGACGAGACCGACATCGCCTACCGCGTGCTCGCCGACCACATCCGCTGCCTCTCCGTCGCCATCGCCGACGGGGCCACGCCTTCCAACGAGGGACGCGGCTACGTGCTGCGGCGGATCCTGCGTCGCGCGGTGCGCCACGGCTACCAGCAGATGGGCCTCAAGGAGCCGTTTCTCGCGAAGCTGCTGCCCGCGGTGCAGGCGACCCTCGGCGACACCTTCCCCGAACTTCGCGAACGTGGCGATCGGATCGCCCGCATCCTCGAGGACGAGGAGCGAGCCTTCCTGAAGACCCTCGAGCGCGGACTCGCGTTGTTCGCCGAGGCCGCCGACCGGGCCGAGGCCGGAATCGTCGCGGCAGAGGACGCCTTCAAGCTGCACGACACCTACGGATTTCCGATCGATCTCACGGAGGTGATGGCGCGGGAACGCGACCTCGTGGTCGACCTCGACGGCTACGAACGCCTCATGGCCGAGGCCCGTGCCGCGAGTCGAGCCGCCGGCTCGCACGGCGAGGGCGGCGACCTCACCCTGCCGCCGGACGTGCTGGCGGAACTCGAGAAGACCGGAACGCCCTTCACCGACGATGCGGCCAAGCACGACCCGAAGCCCCTCGTCGCCACCGTCGAGGCGATCTGGACCGGCTCGCACCTCGAGGCGAGCGCCGCCGGCGGCGAGGTGGTCGGGGTGATCCTCGACCGGACCTGCTGCTACGCCGAGAGCGGCGGCCAGGTCGGCGACACCGGGATGCTTCGCGTCGCCCGCAACGGCGACGACGAGCACGGAGTGCTCGAGATCCTCGACACCCTGCGGTGCGGCGGATACGTGCTGCACCGGGCCCGCGTCGAACGGGGCCACGTCCGAACCGGCGATCGCGCCGAGGTCTCGATCGAACACCGACGCCGCGGCATGATCGCCGCGAACCACACCGGAACCCATCTGCTGAACCTCGCCCTGCGCCGCGTCGCGGGCGAGGACAGCGATCAGCGCGGCTCGCTCGTCGCGCCGGATCGGCTGCGTTTCGACTACGCCGGTTCGAAGGCCCTCTCGCTCGACGACCTCGCCGAGATCGACCGGATCGTCGGCGAAGCGGTCGCGGCCGATCTCTCGGTGCATGCCGGCGAGGCCCCGCTCGACGCGGCGAAGTCGATCCGCGGCCTGCGGGCGGTCTTCGGCGAGCGGTATCCCGATCCGGTGCGGGTCGTCTCGATCGGGGCCCCGGTCGAGCGGCTCGTCGAACATCCCGAGGACGAGCGATGGGCCTTGCAGTCCACGGAGTTCTGCGGCGGCACCCACGTGGCGAAGACCGGCGAGATCGGTCGCTTCGCGGTGGTCTCCGAGCAGGCCCTCGCCGCGGGCGTGCGACGGGTCTTCGCCGTCACCGGCGTCGCCGCCGAAGCCGCCGCGAAGGCGGCGCAGGCGCTCGATGCGAGGTTCGACGCCGCCGCGTCGCTGCACGAGGAGGCGCTTCTCGAGGAGACCGCCTCGATCTCGAACGAACTCGAGGGCATGACGCTCGGCGCCCTCGAGAAGGCGCGACTGCTCGGACGCCTCGACGTGCTTCGCGAGCAGGCCAAGCAGGCCCGCAAGAAGATGTCCGCGTCCTTCCGCGATGCCGCGATCGGCGTGGCCCGCGGCCTGCTCGAGGAGCAGACCGGGCCGTGCGTCGTGGGATTCCTCGGCGAAGGCGATCGCGACGCCCTGCTCGGGGCCCTCGACGTGGTGCGGGCGGCACGGCCCGACGGCGCGGCCCTGCTCGTCGCGCAGCCCTCGGGCGAAGAGAAGCTGGTGATCGTCGCCGCGGTCTCGAAGGCGCTGATCGCCAAGGGCCTCAAGGCCGGCGACTGGGTGAAGGCCGCGGCCCAGGCCTGCGGGGGCAACGGCGGCGGCAAGCCGGACTCGGCGCAGGCCGGCGGCAAGGATCCCTCGAAGCTCGAGGACGCCCTCTCGGCGGCACGGGCCTTGGCGGCAACGCGAATCGACTGAGGCGCCGAGTCGTGCCGGGCGGCCCCTCCGCGTCGCGTGCTCGGCAGGCTGTCCTCGCGAAGCGAGGCCTCGGCTCGTGTCCGAATCGAGCGTCGGCTCGAACGGCGACGCGGTACGAGTCCGACCCGTCAGACATGTCCGACATGTCCGACCCGGCGCCGGACACGATCTCCCACCCCCGTCAGGCCAGCCGCTCTCGCCAGTCCTGCATCCGCGCGTGGTCGGTCAGATCGAACGACAGCGGCATCACCGTCACCGCGGGATCCCACAGCGCCTCGACGTCGGTGCCCTCCGCGGTGTGGGCGAACTCCATGCCGTTGCCCTTCGGCCAGTAGTAGATCTGACCCGACGGGCTGGTCCGCTTCTCGTAGGTGTCCACGCCCGGGGCGGTGTTCATAGGCACCACCCGAATCGGCGGCATCGGGGCATCGTCGCGCTCGGTGCGGGGGATGTTCATGTTGATCACCGCGTGCGGTTCGAGCGGGCGCTCGAGCACCCGATCGATCGCCTGCCGGGCGATCCACGCCCCGCGATCGAAGCGGGTCTTCGGGCCCTCGCCGATGTGCAGGCTGACCGCGATCGCGGGCACGCCGAGAAAGGCGCTTTCGACCGCCGCGGCGACCGTGCCGGAGTAGATCACGTTGATCCCGACGTTGGCGCCGACGTTCATGCCGCTGATGGTGACGTCGGGGCGGGTGCCCTCGCCGTGCAGTTCCTCCCAGAGGCTTCGCAGCGCGACCTTGGTGCAGTCGGCGGGACGCCCATCGACCGCCCACCCCTCCATGGTCGAGTTCACCCGGAGGTGCCGGCACATCAGCGGCTGGTGGAAGGTGATGCCGTGGCCCGCGGCCGACTGGACGGTCGCGGGAGCGACGGTGGTCACCTCGCCGAGGCCTTCGAGGGCCGCGTGCAGGGCGACGATGCCGGGAGCGTGGATGCCGTCGTCGTTGGTGAGGAGGATCTTCATGCGTGTTCGGCGACTCGATCGGGGGACTCTGGAGAACCGGAAGCGGCGTTGGACGACGGCAAGGCCGATGTCGAGGCCTCGTACGACTGCAGGATGTACTCGCGTCCACCCCAACGAACCGGACGTCCCGACTCGAGGTGATGGGCGCCGCGGCGCAGTTCGTTGGCGACCACGAGACATCCGATCGAGAACCAGAGCACCGCGGTTCCCGGCATCGCCATCGACCGATAGATGCGACGCAGCGCAAACGTCTGCACCACGACCGCCGCGGCGGCGACCGAGACGAGGCCCGTCGCGGCGGGGACGTGGCCGACGCTCCACGCATGGACCGCGAAGGCGCACGCCGCGACCACGGCCACGGGAAGCAGCGCCGCACCGGCGGTACGGATCGCGTAGCGACGCATCCGCCGCGAGGACCGACCGCACGCCTCGATGAAGATCCGACGCCAGCCGCGCCGCATCGCCTCGAAGGAGGGATACATGCTGACCCCCATCGAGTCCTTGGCGGTCGCCACGCCGAGCCGGATGCCCGCCTCGTTCACCCGTCGCGCGAAGGCGAGATCCTCGAGCAGGTCGTGCTTGACCGCGGCATGACCTCCCACGGCGTCGTAGGCCTGGCGATCGAACAGCATGAACTGGCCGTTGGCGAAGGCCCGTGGTCGATGCAGGCGGTTGGCGCGATCGAGCGGGAAGATCCGCAGCAGTCCCACCGCAGCCGGCGGCTGCAGGACCTGCTCGAACCACGATCCGGCCTCGAGGCGACCCACGAGGCTCAGAAGACCGCATTCGCGGGCCTTCGCCGTGCGCAGGGCGGCTCCCACGAGGTGCGGCGCAAACCGCACGTCGGCGTCGGTGAAGACGATCCATCTGCCCTTCGCGACCGCGGCCCCGAGCGACGCCGCGTGGCACTTTCCCGCCCAGTCCTCGGGACATCGATCGTTTTCGACGATCCGCACGCGAGGGTCGCTTCCGACGGTGCGACGCAGGATCGCGGCGGTCTCGTCGGTGCAGCGGTCGAGCACGAAGACGATCTCGAGCGATCGATGGTCCTGGGCGAGCAGCGCCTCGGCGCAGCGGGCGACGACCCTGGCCTCGTTGTGGGCCGGCACGACGACGGTGACGAGGTCCGTGTCGTCTACGTCCGCGACCGCGTGCTCCTCCACCGTCGGGATCATCGGCATCATCCGGTGCAGGCGGTACCACACCACCGCCCAGTAGGCGGTGCCCCCGATGCACGCCGCCGTCGCGAGCAGCGCGAACAGCGTGGTGACGTGATCGAGAGTCATCGGCGCAGCGTCTCCTCGGCGGACGCACCCCGACTCGGGGCGTCGACACCGGCGAGTCGCAAGTCTACTCCGCACGGGGATGCGGATCTGCGAAGATCGGAGGCCCATGCCCCGCCGCACCGGCCACGACGAACCTTCGCCCCCCGTCGCTCCGCGACCGCGCCGACGCACGCTGGTCCTCGATCGCGATGGAGCTCGTCGACTCGACGCGGCGATGCACGACCGCATGGGCGTGTCCGGACTTCTCCTGATGGAACGGGCCTCGCTCGGCGTGGCGGCCGAGATCCTCGCACGGATCGACGAGGGACTTCTGCCCGAACCCACGAGAAGCCGACCCGTGCTGATCGTCTGCGGCGGCGGCAACAACGGCGGAGACGGGTTCGCCATCGCCCGACATCTCGCGGTCGAGGGCGTTCCCGTCGAGATCGCGGCGCTGGCCGCGACGAAGCGAGGCGGCGACGCCGCGGTCATGCGACGCTCCGCCGAGCGACTCGCGGACCTGTCCAACCTGATCCGCTTCGGATCCGCCGATCCGAAGGCGTGGAATCCAAGGGTCTCGATCGTCGTCGACGCCATCTTCGGCACCGGCCTCGATCGGCCGGTCGAGGGCGCGGTCCGCGCCGCCATCGAGGCCCTCGATCGACTCGCGGCCCCGATCGTGGCGGTCGATCTGCCCTCCGGCCTCGACGCGGACACCGGCGAGATGCTCGGGGCCTCGGTCCGGGCGACGGTCACCACGACCTTCGCGGCGATCAAGCCCGCCATGCTGCAGCTCTCGGCCCAGTCCCGCCTCGGCGAAGTGGTGGTCGTCTCGCTGGGCACGCCCGAGGCGATCCTGCGGGAGTTCGCCCGCGTCTCGACCAGCCGCGTCGTATCCGAGTCCCGGGCGGGACTGCGAGCGCCCCGCGAGATCCGAAGACCTCGCGACGGCGACCTATGATCGCCGACCTCGCATGGTCTACGCCTCGCTGCTCGCCAACCGATACCTCGCCTCGAGGGTGATCCCGCTGATCGCGGTGCTCGCGGTCGCCTTGAACGTGGCCCTCGTGGTCATCGTGGTCTCGGTGATGACGGGCTTCCTCGACATGCTCCGGTCGAGCGGACGGACCCTGATGGGCGACGTCGTCGTCACCCACGAGATCGTCGGGATTCCCGACTACGAGCGGTTCCTCGAGATCCTCGACGAGACCCCCGGGGTCCACGCCGCGAGCCCGCTGATCGAAACCTTCGGCCTCGTCCGCATGCCCTACGGCCGCGACGGCGAGAGCCGCGTCGAGCCGGTCCAGGTCTGGGCGGTGGACCCGCGTTCGCTCGCGGAGGTCACGGGCTTCGCCGAGGCGGTCTACTGGCGGGCCCCGACCGACGACGAGCGGGCCGAACTCGACGAGCGCGACCCCCGGCTCGACGAGACCTTCCACAAGCTCGACGACGCGCTGGCGATCAACGATCCCGACGTCGAGCCGGGCATGGTCCTCGGCATCGAGATCTCCCCGTTCAACTCGCGGACCAGACGCGGGACCTATCGACCGACGCCGAGCGAGGCGTGGATGCCGCTGCACGACGTGACGCTGTCGCTGGTGCCGGTGTCGAGCGGCGGACGGATCGCCGAGCCTCGCGAGGGGCGATTCCGAATCGCCAACGAGTTCCACAGCAAGGTCTATCAGGTCGACAGCCAGCGGGTGATGATCGGCCTCGCCGAGGGGCAACGGCTGCTGCGCATGGCCGGCGGTCCGCTGTACGACCCCGACGGCGAACGCGACGAGAACGGCCGACCGCTGGTCATCGGCCGAAGTCCGTCGCGGGCGACGACCATCCTCGTGCGCGGCGACGACGGCCTCCCGCCACCGGAACTCAAGTACGCGGTCTCCGCGGCGTACGACCGCTTCCTCGCCGAGCTTCGGGACGATCCCGAGGCGAAGGTGAAGCCGCCCTCCTTCGTCGACATCCAGACGTGGGAGGAGCGGCTGCGCGATCTCATCGCCCCGGTCGAGAAGGAGCGCGATCTGATGAACGTGCTCTTCTCGATCATCTACGTGGTGAGCGCCGCGCTGGTGCTGTCGATCTTCTGGGCGATCGTCCACGAGAAGACCCGCGACATCGGCATCCTGCGGGCCGTGGGCGCGTCGCGCTCGGGCATCCTCTGGATCTTCCTGCAGTGGGGACTCGTGATCGGCGTGATCGGCGCCTGCGTCGGGCTCGGACTCGGCTGGCTGGTCGTCGACAACATCAATGCGATCCACGACGCGATGGGCGAGGCGGCACCGACATGGTCGGTGATCGTCGCCGGCGGACTCGCCGCGGCGGCGCTGCTGGCGACCGTCGTGGCGGCGTGGCGCGGCTCCCTGCTGCACGGCCTGATCTGGTCGCTGGCGACGATCCTGCTGGCCGCGATCGCCTTCGGCCTGTCGCGCCACGAGGGCGCGGTCATGTGGGATCCAAGCGTCTACTACTTCGATCGCATTCCCAGTCGCGTCGACCTCCTTCGGGCCGGGGCGACCATGATCGGGGCGGTGGTCTTCAGCATCCTCGGCGCGGCGATTCCAGCCGCGAAGGCCGCCGACACCGATCCCGTGAGGGCGCTTCGCTATGAGTGACGCCCCCGCCGTCGTCGCGACGCCGCTCCTCGAGGCGCAGGACGTGCGCAAGACCTACCGCCTCGGCGCGATCGAGGTCCCGGTCCTGCACGGCGCCTCGCTGGCGGTGCGGGAGGGGGAATGGCTCGCGGTGATGGGCTCCAGCGGCTCCGGCAAGAGCACCCTTCTGCACATCCTCGGCGGTCTCGACCGGGCCGACCGCGTCGGCCGCAACGCCGACGGAGGAGAGGTCCGCTTTCGAGGCCGGGCGATCGAACGCCTCTCCAACCGTGCGCTCGACCGCTATCGCAATCGCGAGATCGGCTTCGTGTTCCAGTTCTACCACCTGCTTCCGGAACTCTCGGTCGTCGAGAACGCGGTGCTGCCGGCCCTCGTGGGCCAGGTGCCGCTGCTCTGGAGATCGCGGCGCAGCGAGATCCGCGAGCGTGCGATCGATCTGCTCGAGCGGTTCGGTCTCGGACACCGCCTGAAGCACCGGCCGCGGGAACTCTCCGGCGGCGAACGGCAGCGGGTCGCGATCGCCCGGGCCCTCGCCAACCGCCCGGCGGTGCTGCTTGCCGACGAGCCCACCGGCAACCTCGACCGAAAGACCGGCGGCGAGATCCTCGACCTGCTCGCAGAGGAGCACCGTCGCGGCCTGACGATCGTGATGGTCACCCACGATGCCGGCATCGGCGAGCGAGCCGATCGGACGCTTTGGCTTCGCGACGGCCGGGTGGACGGGGCGCCCGAGATCTGATCGGCCGCCGCAAGACCCGGCGGGGGCTGACCGGTCGGCTCCGACCGGCTACCCTCTGCCCCGAGGCCGCCGGCCTCCGAGCTCCTTCCGAACCCCTCGACCGAGGCGCCGGTCTGGCTCGCGAACCACGTCCCCTCCGCGACTGGGCCCCGATCTCGCGATCGGACCCGACTGCGCTGCCCGACTGCTCTGCAAGGAAGGAAGTCGCCATGTCCAACGACGCCGTGCAGGCCATCGACGACCTCTGCCGGGGACGAGTGGCCTGGGTCCGCGACGGACGCATCGGCCTCCGCCTCGGGGGCAGCGACTACGAACTGCATCTCGAACTCGAGGGCGACCCGGCCATGCTTCCGGCCGAGGGCAAGCGCGTCCGCGGCGTGATCTCGGGCCAGGCGCTCAAGCTCCACCGCGCCGTTGCGGGGGGGCGCTTCATCGAGCCGGTGCTGGGCCATCCCCGCATCGTGCAGGGCACCGTGCTGGCGGTGGACCAGGCCGGCAATCGGATCCTCGCCGACGTCGTGGTCCCCATGTGGGTGCACCTTGCCGAGGGTCAGCACGCCGCGGCGTTCGCCACCGGCGATCTCGTCAACTTCTACTTCGCCAGCGGCGTCCGATTCACGCCGGTCTCGGCCTGAGGGGGACGATCCCCCGATCGAATCCGCCGCGGGCGCGATCGGGGTCCCGTTGGCGATCCGTCCGCGCCGCAACCACGGCACGACGAGGTCGCGGTCTCGGCATCGGTTGGCATTAGCATGACCGGCTCCCGCAGCACCGACAGGAGCCACCCGGCATGGCGAAGAAGGATCCCCGTCGCAAGACCCGCAAGATCGCGAGCGCGGCCACGAATCGATCGTCCCGAGCGTCCCGCGACACCTCGCCGATCCGCGTCGCGATCGTCGGCACCAAGTTCATGGGGCGTGCCCACTCGACCGGTTGGAACGGCGCGAATCGCTTCTTCGATCTGCCGCGCGGCCTCGAACTCGCCGCCGCCGCAGGCCGCGATTCCCGCGAGACCGCGGCGTTCGCGAAGCGCTGGGGCTGGAGTCGCGCCACCACCGACTGGATGAGCCTGCTCGAGGGCGACGAGGTCGATCTCGTCGACGTCGCGACGCCGAACAACCTGCACGCGGAGATGTCGATCGCGGCCCTCGAGGCGGGCAAGCACGTCGCCTGCGAGAAGCCGCTTGCCGCCACCCTCGATCAAGCTCGGACGATGCGGGATGCCGCGAAGAAGGCCGCCAAGCGAGGTCTTCGCACCTACGTCTGGTTCAACTACCGCCGCTGTCCCGCGATCGCGTTCGCCCGGCAACTGGTGATGGAGGGCCGCCTCGGTCCGCTCTTCCACGTGCGAGCGAGCTATCTGCAGGACTGGGGCCGCGCCGGCACGCCCCTCCTGTGGCGCTTCGACTCGAAGGTCGCAGGGTCGGGCGCCCACGGCGACCTCAACGCCCACATCATCGACATGGCGAGGTTCGTCACCGGCGAGGAGTTCAGCGAGGTCTCCGGGGCGATCGAGAAGACCTTCGTGGTCGATCGCGAGATTCCCGGCGGCGGAGGAGGTGCGATCTCCGGCAAGGGCGGAAGGGCGTCCGCCAAGCGCGGCCGCAGCACCGTCGACGACTGCGTGCTCTTCCTGGCCCGGTTCACCGGCGGCGCCGTGGGCACCTTCGAGGCGACGCGGCTTGCGACCGGCAACCAGAACCGCAACCAGATCGAGGTGAACGGCGAGAAGGGCTCGATCCGCTTCGACTTCGAGCGCATGAACGAACTGCTCTGGTGGGACGACACCCTGCCCTCGAAGCTGCGCGGCTGGAGCCGCATCATGTGCACCAACGGCGACGACCATCCCTACGCGGGGGCGTACTGGCCGCCGGCCCACCTGATCGGCTACGAGCACGGATTCGTGAGCGAGTGCGCCGACATCGCCCTCGACCTCGCCGGCCGGACTCCGGTCGCCCCGATCCCGGACTTCGCCGATGCCTTCGAGACCCAGCGGGTGCTCGAGGCGGCGATCCGCTCGGCTCGGGAGCGGCGTCCCGTCCCGCTGAAGGAGGTCAGGTAGACCCGACTCCGGTTCGCGCTCCCCGAACCGGAAGACGCACCTTGAATCCCCCGAGCGGCGGTCCGTAGGATCGCCGCTTCCTGCTTGTTCACGCTCGAACACCGCGATCCGCCCCACGATGTCCAGCCCCACCGCGCCCACCATCATCGATCGCGCCGCAACCAGCGCCGGCCGAGCGCTCGAGGCGTTGCGAAGCCTGCAGCGCGGCGACGGCCACTGGTGCGCGGAACTCGAGGGGGACTCGATCCTGCAGAGCGAGTATCTGCTGATGAAGTGGATCCTCCGCCAGGAGGACCAGCCGCTCGCAGATGGCCGTGGCCCCGAGGCCCTGCGACGGATCGCCGACCAGCTCCGCCATCAGCAGCGCAAGGACGGCGGCTGGGGGCAGTACCCCGGTTCGGCGATCGACGTGAGCGCGACGGTCAAGGGCTACTTCGTTCTGAAGCTGTTCGGCGATCCGATCGACGCCCCGCACATGCGGGAGGCCCGCGAGCGCATCCACGAACTGGGCGGCGCCGAGCGCATCAACACCTACAGCCGGTTCTTCCTCGCGTGTCTCGGCCAGGTGTCCTGGAAGGCGATGCCGGAGATTCCGCCCGAGATCGTCCTGCTGCCGCGATGGTGCTACTTCCACCTCGACAAGGTCGCCGCGTGGACCCGGACGATGATCGTGCCGCTCGCGGTGACGAGCGCCCTGCGCCCCGTGCGTGAACTGCCGAGCCATCTGCACATCGACGAGCTCTACGTCGACGAGAAGGCGCGACATCGCCTTCCCATGAAGGCCGACTCGCCCGCGTTCTGGCGTGGATTCTTCAAGGCCGTGGACGTGCTGCTCAAGGGTGCCCGCTCGCTCGGAGGAAGTCCGTGGAGAGGCCGTTCGATCGAGCGATGCATCTCGTGGATCGAGGAGCGGGCCGGCCAGGACGCTCCGGCTCCGACCGCGGGTCTCGGCGCCATCTTTCCGCCGATGGTCTATTGGCAGATCGTGATGCACGCCCTGGGGAGACCCCGCAGCGACGCCTTGGTCGCCCGGGCCGAGCGCGAACTCGACGAGTTCATGATCGAGGACGAACGGAGCGGCCGCATCCGCCTGCAGCCGTGCTTCTCGCCGGTGTGGGACACCGGCATCGCCCTGTACGCGCTGGCCGACTGCGGACTCGACGAGTCCGACGCCTCGGCGTCGCGGGCCGCGGCCTGGCTTCGGTCGAAGGAATGCACCTTCCGCGGCGACTGGATCCGAAACGTCCCGGGCGGGCCGCGCGGCAGCGGCTGGTTCTTCGAGTACGAAAACGCGTGGTACCCCGACGTCGACGACACCGCGATGGTGGCGATGGCGCTCGAGCGCACCGGCGGCAACGAAGACTCCGCCGCAGGCCGGCGCGGCGTCGAGTGGATCCTCTCGATGCAGAACGCCGACGGCGGCTGGGCGGCGTTCGACCGCACCGAGGACCGCTCGATCCTCGAGCACGTGCCCTTCGCCGACCACAACGCGATGCAGGATCCCTCCTGCCCCGACATCACCGGCCGCGTGCTCGAGTGCCTCTCCTGGCACGACCTCGATCGCAGCAACCCTTCGATCGAGCGGGCGATCCGCTACATCAAGGGCCATCAGCGTTTCGACGGCTGGTTCTTCGGGCGCTGGGGCGTCAACGGGATCTACGGTACGTGGCAGGCGGTCATCGGTCCGATCCGCTGCGGCGAGCCGCGCTCGAGCGCGTGGATCCAGCGGGCCGGGGCGTGGATCAAGTCGATCCAGAAGGAGGACGGCTCCTTCGGCGAGACCGCGAACTCCTACGAGGACGAGTCGCTCGTCGGCAGCGGACCCTCGACCGCGTCTCAGACCGCGTGGGCGGCGATGATCCTGCAGGAGGTCTACGGGCCGAACGATCCGGATCTCGCCCGCGCCATCGCGTGGCTCTGCGCGACGCAGCTCGACGACGGGGCCGCGGCGGATCCTTCGCGCAATCCAGACGGCGATCCCGCCGGCTCGTGGTGCGAGACCGAGTTCACCGGGACCGGCTTTCCGAAGGTCTTCTACCTGCGGTACCACCTCTATCGGCTCTACTTCCCGCTGATGGCGCTGGGTCGGTTCGTGAAGGCCCACGGGGGCACCGTCGCCACGAAGCGGAGCGAGCTGCTCGCCACGGGAGCGTGACTGCAGCGGACGGGCGTCCGACAGGTCCGACAGAGTCCGACAAGTCCGACAAGTCAGACGGACGCCCGCCCCAACATCGCCCTCTCTCGGCATACTATGTCTCGCATAGCGTCCCCCGTGGAGCCCCCCATGCCCCTCGATCGTGAACTCATGCGCGGTGCCGGCCCCGTCGCGGTCCTGAAGCTGCTCGAGCGTCGGGAGATGTACGGATACGAACTCGTCGAGGCCCTTGAACAGCGCACCGACGGCGTCCTGGCGATGGGCCAGTCGACGCTCTACCCCATGCTCTACAACCTCGAGGGCAAGGGCCTCGTCGCAAGTCGCTGGGACGACTCGGGCCCCCGCGGCCGCAAGTACTACCGACTGACGGGGACCGGCAAGCGGCGTCTTGCGGCGGATACCGCCCAGTGGAACGCCGTCACCGGAGCGATGCGACAGCTGGGCATCGTCGGTCGCCTCGCCGCAGATCCGGCACGAGCTCTCGAATACCGCCTTGCCATCCCGACCGCCGGGCTGGCCCCTTCGAACGGGCTGCGGCCATGACGCCGCCGCGCGATCAGGCGCGCCCGATCGAAGAGGCGCTTCCGCCGCCGCTCGCGTCGCTGGTCGGGTCGGTGGTGAGACGGACCCGCCTTCGACGGCGCGAGAAGTCGGAGATCGCCGCCGAACTCGAGGCCCACTTTCGCGATGGCCTGGCCCGCGGTCGTACCGCCGAACAACTCGTCGAGGCCTTCGGCGATCCCAAGGTTTCCGCGCGGGAGCTTCGGCATGGCGCCATCGCCAAGCGGAGCGTGCTCGATCGCGGTCTGCGGCGCACGCTGCAGATCGGCGGTCTCGGCATCGCCGTCGTCGTGGCGGGGTACCTCGCGGTGGCGATCCACGTGGCGGGACTTCGACCCACGATCGCCTTCGATCCGATCGAGAGGTATCGATCGCAACTGCCCCGGACCGACTCGCCGGCCTGGCCGCTGTATCTCGAGAGCCTCGCGTGGCTCCGGTCCGAGCATCGGATCGGCGGCCGCGACGACCCCTTCGGCACGGTGGAACGACGCGATGCCTTCGTCGAGACGCTCGACCGCTTCGCCCATGGGGAAGAGGGCTTCGACGGCGTGGTCTCGACCGATGCCTACGGCAGCGACATCGAACCAGTGGACGTTCGCCGGATCCTCGAGTCCCGATCGAGCGATCTCGACGTGCTGCGGCGGGCCGCGAACCGATCCGCACTGGGCCGTGCGCCGATCACCGATCCGTCGCAGGCCGACGAGGCCGAACGGATCTACTTCGGAACGCCGCCACCGATGGGAGGCCCCGACGGGCTCGACGTCCGAGAGGGGCCCGGCAATCTGCTGCTGTCGCTGCTGCTGCCCCAGCTCTCGGAACTTCGAGCCGCGACCCGCCTCCTCGAGGCGGACGCCCGGCTGGCCGAGGAGCAGCGTGATCCGTCCCGCGCCGCCGCGAACCTCGCGGCGATGTTCGGCGTCGCCCGCCACGCCGAGGAGGACCACACCCTCATCGGGCAACTCGTCGCGGCGTCGATCCGCGTGCAGGCGTGCCGGGCGATCGTCGCGATGCTCGAACGCAGCAGCGAACGCTTCGACGAGGCGTCGTTGCAGCGACTGGCCGACGCCGTCGCCGCCGTGCCCGAACGCTCCCTGCGAATCGACCTCTCGATCGAACGTCTCATGTTCGAGGACGTGGTCCAGCGGATGTACTCCGACGACGGCGCGGGCGACGGCGTGTTCATTCCCTGGGCGTTCTCGGAGTTCATGCCGTTGGTGGACATGTCTCCCGCCGATCGTGGCGAAGGAATCGGCGCCGTGGCACTCGCCGTGGGTCCACTGGCCTATCTCGCACCGGGGCGCGCCGAGACCATGGCCCAGTACGACCGCTGGGTGGCCGCGCTCGAGGAGGACGGCAGTCGACCGTGGTGGGATCTCCGCCGCAGCATCGAAGAGGTCGAGCGGGAGATCATGCCCGAGACCTCCGGGCGTGGCGTCTTCATGGGCGGCAACCTCGTGCTGGGGCTGCTTCTTCCGGCGGTGGGCAGCGCCATCGACACGTTGACGGCACAGCGGTTCGACCTCGATGCGGCGGCGCTGGCGATCGCCCTGGAGCGCTTCCGACGAGGCCGCGGGACCTGGCCCGACGATCTCGGTCGACTCGTCCCGGGGCAGTTGTCGCGCGTCCCTTCCGATCCCGAGACCGAACTGCCGTACGGCTATGAAGTCGGCCCGGACGGTCCGCGGATCTGGTCGGTCGGCCCGGATGGCCTGGACGATCTCGGGACGCCGTTTCGCCAGATCTCCAACGCCGACACGCTGCAGATGGCGAACGCTCCCCGGATTCGCACGCCCACCTCGTCCGCTCGACGACCAACGCTCCGGACCGCGGTGCTTCGGCATCGAGATCGCAGCGACATGTGGCCCACGTCGTTGGATGATCTCGTCGCGGAGGATCTCGAAGGCGTGACGGAGGAATCGAGAGCCGACGGCGAGTACCGGCTGGTCGACGGCGTGCCGGTGGTGCGTCGCCGCGACGACGAAGGCGACTCTCCGTTCCTTCGGTTCGTCGCGCGTGGCGACGTGCCTCAGGGCGACCGCATCCTCGTGCAGTGGGGACTCGGCACCTTCGAGCCGCAGGCGATGGACACCTCCGCCTCCGACGATCCGACGGACTGAGCCCTCCGCCTCGCTTCGCGAGGGCGGACGGCTGCGATTGCCTTCCCGACTTCGCGGCAGACGTTCGAGTCCGACGGAGGCGGACATGTCGGACATGTCGGACGTGTCGGACGGGTGCCGCGTCGCACGTCGGGCGGGCGCCCGATGCGGGAGCCGGTCGACGCCTCGCTTCGCGAGGACCCCTGCCGATCGCGAGCGCAGCGCTGCGCCCGCCCTCCCTACGCGAGCGATTCTCGCAACGCCCTCTTGTCCATCTTCCCGGTTCCGGTCAGGGGGATCTCGCGGACGAGGAGATCGTCGGGCAACTGCCACTTCGGAAGGGTGGCGGCGAGCCGAGTCCTCAGCGTCTCGAGATCGAGCGATGCGCCTCGGGCCAGTTCGACCACCGCCACCGGTCGCTCCTCCCACTTGGGGTCGGGCCGAGCCACGACGGCGACCAACGCGACCTCGGGCATCGCGCCGATCAGACGTTCGAGCGCAAGCGAGCTGATCCACTCGCTGCCCGATCGGATCAGGTCCTTCTCGCGATCGCGAATGGTCACCCGGCCGCGGTCGTCGATCGAGGCGACGTCGCCGGTCCTCATCCATCCGCCCGGCAGCGACTCGGGATCGTCCGCAGCGAAGCCGCCCCGAACCGTCGGCCCGCGGACCACCAGCGATCCCGCCGCTTCGTCGTCGTGTGGCAAGACCGATCCAGCCTCGTCCACGATCTCGACCTCGAGCATGGGCAACGGCCGTCCCGCCTTCAAGGCGATCGCCTGCGCCTCGACCGGCTCGAGCGCGGCTTCCTCCGGCGTCGCGGCGTGCCGACCCATGGTGCCGACGGGGTTGATCTCGGTCATGCCCCAGCTGTGGATGAGTTCCGCCCCGAACTTCACGCGGAAGAACTCGATCATCTCGAGATTCGGCGCCCCGCCGCCGCAGACCACCCGCCGCAGATGACGGCACCGCCACCGCCTTGGATCGCGCAGCACCGCCTGCATCACGCCGGCCCAGACCACCGGCACGCCGACCGCGACGGTCACCGACTCGGAGTCGATCAGATCGAGGAGATCCTCCGGCGCAGTGCGCCGATGCGGCAGCACCAGCCGCGATCCCAGCATCGCCGCGGCGTACGGCAGCCCCCACGAGATCGCGTGGAAGATCGGCACCACGGCGAGCGCCGTGTCGGTGCCGGAGAGGTGCATGGTGTCGGTGAGCGCGAGACCCAGCGTGTGCACGTAGGAGGACCGGTGCGTGTAGACGACCTCCTTGGGATGGCCGGTGGTGCCGCTGGTGAAGCAGATCGCCATCGGATCGTTCTCGTCGATCGAAGGAGCGTCGAACGACGACGGCGCACCCTCGACGAACGCCGCCCACGACTCGCCGAACGTGCCGTCCCCGACCCGAATCCAGCGTTCGACCTCGGGCAGGCGCGCGGCGAGATCGCGCACCCGCGTCTCGAACTCCGCATCGAAGACGACGATCCGATCTCCCGCTGCGCGAATGGTCCACTCCAGATCGGCGTCGGAGAGTCGGGGGTTCGCCGGATGCAGGGCCGCCCCCGCCATCGGCGCCGCCAACGCCAGGTCGAGGTGGGCGTGCTCGTTCCAGAGCAGCGTCCCGACGGACCGTCCCCGACCGATCCCCGCGTCGGCGAGTGCCGCCGCGGTCCGTTCGGCCGCGGCGAGGACCTCCGGCCAGCAGCGGCGGCGCGGGCCGTCAGGCATCGCCGCGACCACCGTGGATTCCGGAGCGACCCGCGCCCCCCGTGCATACAGCGTCGGCAACGTCAGCGGGTGAGGACGTTCAGGCATTCCATGCAGCATAAGTGACGCGAATCGGTCGCCCACCACCCCATGCGGAAACGCCTCATCCACGTCGAGGCCCCCGATCTCCGATCGGCCCCTCGAGGCCCGGCCTGAACCTCGTACGATGTGCGGTTCCGCCCCCGCAGGCTTCCCCCATGACCGACCACCCTGCCGCCAAGTCCTACGACGAACTCGTCGCGGAGGCCCGTGCCGAGATCGAGGAGCTCTCGCCGGACGCGTTCGCCGATCGTCGCGCCTCGGGCTGGGATGGAGTCCTGCTCGACGTTCGCGAGCGCGAGGAACTGGCGGCGGGCACGATCCCCAACTCGATTCATCTTCCGCGGGGGCTCCTCGAGCGGGAGGTCCAGTTCATCTGCCCCGACCGCGACCGGCCGATCTGCGTCCACTGCGAGGCCGGCAACCGGGCCGCCCTGGCTGCGATCGCCCTGCGTCGGATGGGATATCGGCACGTCGCGAGCCTCGCCGGCGGCATCGACGCGTGGTCGGGCGCCGGTCATCCCGTCGAGCGGTTCGCGGCGACGCGGGACCGGCCGGGCGTCGCCCGGGACGTCGGCCCGCTGGATCCCGCGGACTGGGAGAGCATTCGCGCCGACTTCCCGATCGCGGGCTGCCGCGTCGATCAGGGCGGCACCAGCCGCACCCTCGCGTACCTCGACCACGCGGCAACCACCCATCCCCCCGCCACGATCCTTCGGATCCACACCGAGTTCCTCGAGAACGAGTACGCCAACGTCCACCGCGCCGGCTACGCGCTGGCCCGCTCGGCGACGCTGCGATTCGAACGCTGCTACGAGATCTGCGCCGAGTTCGTGGGCGGCAACCTCGATCGGGACTGCGTGGTCTTCACACCCAACACCACGGCGGGATGCGACCTCGTCGCCCACGTGATGGCCGAACGCGAGGGCGCGGTGGTGGTGACGGGCATGGAGCACCACTCCAACGACCTGCCCCACCGTCGCCGCGGCGAAGTGCTTCGGGCCGAGATCGACGCGATGGGACGTCTGGACTACGACCACGTCGAGTCGCTCCTGACGTCGACGCGCGTCAAGCTGCTGGCGGTCACCGGCGCCGCCAACCTGACGGGGTGGACGCCCGATCTCGATCGACTGGCACGCATGGCCCACGCGCACGGGGCGCTGATCTGCGTGGATGCGGCGCAGCTGCTCGCACACAAGCGTCTCGACGTTCGACCGAGCGAAGACGAGGGCCACATCGACTTCGTGGTCGCCGCGGGGCACAAGATGTACGCCCCCTTCGGCGCCGGCTTCGTCTACGGGCCCCGTGCCGTCCTGGACGCTGCGCCGCCCTGGATCCCCGGCGGCGGCACCGCCAGCGACGTGGGCGACGAGGACGTGGTCTTCATGCCCAGCCCCGACCGCCATCAGGGCGGCACGCCGAACGTCGCCGGCATCGTCGCCCTCGCCGCCATGGCGGAACTGCTGATGCGCATCGGCATGGACCGCGTTCGCGAGCACGAAATGGCCCTGCTGCGGAGGGCGATCGACGGCCTGTCGGCGATCGAGGGCGTGACGCTCTACGGACCTCCCGAACTCGAGAACCGCGTGGCGATCCTCCCCTTCAACATCGAAGGCGTCGAGGACATGCTCGCCGCGGCGATCCTTGGCGAGGAGGGTGCCATCGCCGTCCGCAACGGACGCTTCTGCGCGCACCCCCACGCGCGACGCATCCTCGGACCCGAGCGTCCTGGAGCGGTGCGAGCGTCGATCGGACTCTTCAACGACGAGCGGGAGATGGACCGCCTCGTCGAGATGGTCGGCCGCATCGCGAAGGGGCGCTGGTCGGGCAACTACGAGGTCCGCGAGGGACAGATGTCCGCCCAGCTCGGCGGCCGCTGCGCCGACAAGTGGATGCAGGGCACCCGGGCGGAGTGACACGTGTCGTGCGTCGATCGGATTCGCACGAATCCGATCGAGTCTGCTCGAACCTGCGGGACGGCGCTACGCCAGCAGCTCCTTCACGACCTTGCCGTGCACGTCGGTCAGGCGGAAGTCGCGGCCCTGGAAGCGGTAGGTCAGGCGCTCGTGGTCGATCCCCATCTGGTGCAGGATCGTCGCGTTGAGGTCGTGGACGTGGACGGGGTCTCGGACGACGTTGTAGGAGAAGTCGTCGGTCTCTCCGTGGACGTGGCCCGCGTTCACGCCGCCGCCGGCCATCCACATGGTCCACGCCCGCGGATGGTGGTCGCGTCCGTAGTTCTCGTTGGTCAGCGGTCCCTGGCAGTAGACGGTCCGGCCGAACTCGCCGCCCCAGACGACGAGGGTGTCCTCGAGCATCCCGCGGCGCTTGAGATCCTGCACGAGGGCGTAGCCGGGCTGATCGATGTCGCGCACGCTTCCGGCGATGTCGCGAGGCAGGTTCGCGTGGTGGTCCCAGCCCCGGATGTAGACCTGCACGAAGCGCACGCCGCGTTCCACCAGACGTCGCGCCAGCAGGCAGTTCGCCGCGAACGTCCCGGGCTTGCGGGCATCCGGTCCGTAGAGTTCGAACGTGGCCTCGTCCTCGGCGCCGAGGTCGGTGAGCTCCGGCACCGACGTCTGCATGCGAAACGCCATCTCGTACTGCTCGATGCGGGCGAGGGTCTCGGGATCGCCGATGCGCTCGGCGGTCTGCCGATTGAGGCTCGCGACGCCGTCGAGCATCGCCCGTCGCAGGTCGCGGTCGATGCCGGGCGGATCAGAGAGGTACAGGACCGGATCGCCGGAGTTCCGCAGCGACACGCCCTGGTACTCGCTGGGCAGGAAGCCGGTCCCCCACAGGCGGCTGAACAGGGCCTGGGCGTCGGGCCGACCGGTCCAGGTCGAGTGCAGCACCACGAAGGCCGGCAGATCGCGGTTCTCGGAGCCGAGTCCGTAGGCGAGCCACGATCCCATGCTCGGCCGGCCGGGCTGCTGATGACCCGTGTGCATGAAGGTGATGGCCGGATCGTGGTTGATCGCCTCGGTGTGCATCGAGCGGATGACGCAGAGGTCGTCCACCATCTTCGAGGTCCACGGCAGCAGTTCGCTGACCATCAGGCCGCTCTGACCCGCAGGCGAGAACTTGAAGCGGCTCGGCGCGATCGGGAAGCGGCTCTGCCCGGACGTCATCGTGGTCAGGCGCTGCCCGTTTCGGATCGACTCGGGCAGATCGGTGTCGTGGAGGTCGATGAGACCGGGCTTGTGGTCCCACATGTCGATCTGGGAAGGCGCACCGCTCATGAACAGATAGATGACGCGCTTGGCCTTCGGGGCGAAGTGCGGCAGGCTCGGCAGACCTCCGACGCGCCCCGCAAGACCGGGGCCCGCCGTCGCTGCGGCATCGCCGCCAAGTCCGCCCGCCGAGGCGCCACCATCGAGCAGGGACGACAGGGCCGCGACCCCAAGTCCTCCAGCGAGGGTCCGGCACGCTCGGCCGAAGAACTGCCTGCGGTTCTCGAGCAGGCAGCGGTCGAGCAGGGTCCTTTCGATGGGGGGCAGATCGCTCATCGCCGTCTCCTCGTCGCCGGGCTCCGCGGCCCTTCGGTCCTCATCCCTTGCTGATCGCCTCGTCGAGGTTCAACAGCACGCTGCCGAGCACCGCGAACGCCGCCTGCTCGGTCGCCTCGAACGCATCCGACGCCGGGGTCGCCCCGACCTCGAGCAGCGCCTCCGCCGCCTCGGGATCGGTGAAGTAGGCCGATCGAGCCCGGCGCAGCACGTCCTGCATCGACGCGACCTCGACGGCGCTGGGCGACCGGCTCAGCACCAGACGGAACCCGCGGTCGATGGCCGCCTCGTCGTCGCCGGCCTCCAGCATCCGCACCCCGAGGTGACGCGCCGCCTCGACGAACTGCTCGTCGTTCCACAGCACCAGCGCCGCAAGCGGCGTGTTGGTGCGCTCCCGCTCGACGACGCAGCTCTCGCGATTGGGCGCGTCGAAGGTCGCCATCGAGGGCGGCGGCGCCGTGCGCTTCCAGAAGGTGTAGAGCGAACGCCGGTACAGCGCCTCGCCGTCGTCGGGCGCGAAGTTCTGCGTGTTGCTGCCGACGTAGGCCACCGCCTCCCAGACCCCGTCGGGCTGGTACGGCTTCACCGGCGGTCCTCCGAGCCGCTCGACGAGGAGGCCCGAGGTGAACAGCGCGAGATCCCGAATCACCTCGGCATCGAGACGCATGCGGGGCCCGCGGGCCAGACGACGGTTGGCCGGATCGGTCGACCACGATTCGGCGTCCGCCGCCGCGGTCTGCCGATAGATCCCGCTGGTCGCGATCAGCCGGTGAAGGCCCTTCAGGTCCCACTCCGAGTCCTCGAACCAGGTCGCCAGAAAGTCGAGCAGTTCCGGGTGGCTCGGCATCGCCCCTTGCGATCCGAAGTCCTCGACCGTCTCGACGAGGCCCGTGCCGAAGTAGCGCTGCCAGATCCGGTTGACCGCGACACGAGACGTCAGCGGATGCCCAGGCTCGAAGAGCCACTGGGCCAGGCCGAGCCGGTCCCGCGAGTGCTCGTCCCGCATCGCCGGCAGGACCGCGGGCACGTGACGCTCCACGAGTCCGAGGGGTCGGTCGTACTCGCCGCGATCCAGCACGTGCGCCGGACGGGGCATCTCGAGCTCCGCGGCGACGAGCGTCGTGGGAATGCGACCGTCGAGTGCGGTGCGTTCGGCATCGATCTTCTCGATCTCCTCGCCGAGGGCGACGCCTTCGGGCCAGACGTGGCTGCGGAAGTGTTCTCGAAGCAGCGCACGCTCCGCCTCCCGGCGCCGTTCCGGAGCGTTGGCCAGCGCCGTGGCGACATCGAGCGGCTCCGGCCCGAGCGACTCCTCGATCACCCGGAACGCGAACCCGCAGGCACCTCCGAAGTCGGTGATCCGCAGAACCAGTTCGTGGACGCCCTCCGGAATCTCCAGCTCGACGCGATCCTGGTCGAGCGCCGCACCGCGGGCCGCGGGGTTGTCGTGGACGATCTCGCCATCGAGAAGCACCCGAACGCCGTCGTCGCTGCCGATGCCCAGCACCACCCGACGCGGGGCGGGCGAAGACACCGTCCGGCGCAGCAGATGCACCTGATTCGCGCCACCGGGAAGCGGATGCACCGCCCCGTCGGCGAACTCCGGCTTCGCGGCCCACTCGAGGTCGACGGCGGCGAACGCCGGATCCTCGGCCGCCGCGACGCCCTGCTGCAGGGCGTCGGCCCTCGACTCGAACTTGATCGGCCCCGCCAGTCGCCACGGCGACCACGAGAGCGGCACCACGCCGCCGTCCGCCGCACCGACGAGCCGAAAGCAGCCGATCTGGTGGCTCGGGTACTGGGACTCGAACCGCATCGTGGCGCGAAGGCGAGCTCCCGCCACCAGCGCCGACGCATCGCGCGGAACGAAGATCGCCGACCGCTCGCCCACGTCGCCGTCCTTCAGGCCCGCCCAGCCGTTCCTCGCCGCGGGGGCACCCTCGACGATGCCGTCGATGGCGTTGGCCACCGGATAGGTCGGCTGTGACCAGGTCGCCGACGCCGCCACCAGTTCGACGGGCGCGTACGAGTCGCTCGACGACGGATCCGCCTCGGGAGGGGCGACCTCGAAGACGATCTCGGTCAGCACGAAGTTGCCGTTGCCGTTGCCGCCGCCGGGTCCATCGAGCGGCAGCGAAGGATGCTCGACGGCATCGAGGCGGAGCGCCGACAGCGGCGCCTCGAGATCCTCGGGAATCACGCCTTCCCAGACGTAGGCGTCCTTCGCGGGCTCGATGGAGTCGGCGAGGACCACGCCGTCCTCGAGCATCGAGAACGTCGTGCCGCTGCGGGCAGACACCGCCGAGGGCGTCAGCGGCCTCCAGCGACCCGCCAGTTCCCGATGTCGATCCGCCGCCCAGGCCGCCTGAGCCGCATCGGCGTCGACGCGCTCGCCGTCCCGGCGCGTCGCCAAGGCCGCGCGACGCGAATCCAACTCCTCGAGGCGGACCCGTTCGAGCGGCGAGGGCACCTTGATGACCGGCGGCGGCGCCTTGGCGTTGCCGTCCATCGCCGCCTCCGCGGTCGAGTTGAAGAACGCGTACAGGCCGTAGAACTCCTCCTGCGACAACGGGTCGTACTTGTGGTCGTGGCAGGCGGCGCATCCGGCGGTCATGCCCAGCCAGATCGTCGCGAAGGTCTCGGTCCGGTCGACGGCGTACTTGACGTAGTACTCCTCGTTGATGGATCCGCCCTCCGACGTCGTCACATGGCAGCGGACGAAGCCGCTCGCGACCCGATCCTCGAGCGTCGCGTCGGGAAGCAGGTCGCCGGCGAGCTGTCGAATCGAGAACTCGTCGAAGGGCATGTTGGCGTTGAGCGCCGAGACCACCCAGTCGCGATAGGGCCACATCACCCGCTCGTTGTCCAGATGCAGGCCGTGGGTGTCGCCGTAGCGGGCGGCGTCGAGCCAGGTTCGGGCCCAGTGCTCGCCGTAGCGGTCGCTGGCCAGCAGCCGGTCGACGGCGATCGCGTATGCACGATCGACGCCGAGACTTGCGACGTCGCGTTCGAAAGCGTCGAGTTCCTCGAGCGACGGCGGGAGGCCGGTCAAGTCGAGGCTCGCGCGACGCAACTGCGCGTGTGGGAGCGCCGGAGGCGCCGGATCGATGCCCCGCGCCTCGAGATCGGCCCGAACGAACGCATCGATCGGATTCGCCGACGAGACCGGTCCGGAGATCCGTGGCGTCTCGACCTTCTCCGGCGGCACCAGCGACCAGTGCGGCTCGTAGACCGCCCCTTCGCGAAGCCATCGTTCCAGCGTCGCCTTCTGCGCCTCCGTCAGCGGCTTCTTGGTCTCCGCCGGAGGCATGAGCAGCTGGGGGTCGTCGGCGTGGATCCGAAAGAGGATCTCGCTGTCCCCGGGATGCTCGAGGTCGATCGCCTTGAAGCCGTCGCGATCACGAAGCGCATCCTCGCGCACATCGAGTCGCAGGTCCGCCTTCCGCGCGGCCGAGTCGGGGCCGTGACACTGGAAGCAGTGGTCGGAAAGGATCGGACGGACGTCTCGGTTGTAGGAGAGCGGTTCGTGCCGGTCGCCGGCGGCGGACCCGGCCGAAGGCATCGGCCGGTGACCGGCGGCGACCACGGCGCCCGCGACGGCGACGCCGACGGCGATCGCAAGAGTGGTTCGACCGCGTCGGGGGCGGTCGGTGGCGATTCGAGCGGCCTGCGGCATCTCGACTCCTCGACGCATGATCCCATGGCCGGCACCGATGCCGGCGAGATCCGATGCTACCCGCCGGACGGTCTCCGACACATCGCCCGATTGGCGGAAATCGACTCGGAACTCGACGCCGCGAACGTCGCTCGGCCGACCGCGGATGTTCGCGGACGCAAGGCCGCCACGGCCCGTGCCTCGTCACTCGCCCATCGGGCGGATCCAGATGTTCCGGAAGCGAACTCGGTCGCCGTGGTCCTGTATGGAGATCGGCATCCGATCCGGGTGCTTCGCGTAGGTGGGCGGCTGCCCCGCCGCGGTACGACCGAAGATCTCCACATGGTTCTGAACGACCACGCCGTTGAAGATCACCGTGCAGTAGGCGGGCGTCTTCAGACTGCCATCCTCGTCGAAGCGCGGCGCCGTGAACAGGATGTCGAAGGTGTTCCACTCGCCCTTGGGAAGGTCCGGCGCGGCCAGTGGAGGATGCTGCCCGTAGATCGCGCCGGCCATGCCGTCGGGATAGGTCGGACGATCCTCCCGACGAAGGATCTGCACCTCGTACTGCTGCATCAGATAGACGCCGCTGTTGGCGCCGGCCCCGCCCTTGGGCTTCAGGTCCGCGGGCACCATCCACTCCAGATGCAGTTGGCAGTCGCCGAAGGCCTCGCGGGTGGTCAGGTAGCCGCCGCCCGGCACCGACTCGATCACGCCATCGACGAGGCGCCACCTCGCATCGCCGCTTCCATCGCTCCACTTCGAGAGATCGGTGCCGTCGAACAGGACGATCGCGTCCGCGGGCGCGGTTCCGACGTTCGCCTGCGTCGACGGCGTCCCCGGCGCGACCACCGAAGGCTGCGGGCGAGCCATGTCGTGGATCTTGTAGCGGGAATCGGACTGGGACTGCTGGGCGCAGGCCGTCGCGGACAGGACCAGTCCGCCGCAGATCGCGACGACACGTCGGGAGGATGGCGACTTCGCGGGGTTCATGGAAGGTCCTTGCATCGATCTCGATCATTCGCCCGGAGAGGCCTCCAAGGGCGCAGGTGGCTCCGGCCTCACTGCCCCAGCGGCCGCACCCAGATGTTGCGGAACCGCAGCTTGTCGCCGTGGTCCTGGATCGAGATCGGCAGGCGATCGGGGTGCTTCGAGTACGCCGCGGGTCGCATGTGGGCGGTGCGGCCGAAGAACTCGACGTGGTTCTGCACGACCACGCCGTTGAAGAGCACCGTGCAGTAGGCGGGCGTCTTCACGCTGCCGTTGTCGTTGAAGCGCGGCGCCGTGAAGGTGATGTCGTAGGTGTTCCACTCGCCCTGCGGTCGGCACGCGTTCACAAGCGGCGGGTACTGGCCGTAGAGCGAACCCGCCATGCCGTCGGGATAGGTCTCGTTGCCGTTGGAGTGGAGGATCTGCACCTCGTACATCTCCATGAAGAAGACGCCGCTGTTGCAGCCCTTCTGTCCATCGGGCTCGAGCGACGTCGGCACCATCCACTCGATGTGGAACTGGCAGTCTCCGAAGGACTCGCGGGTGATCAGCGAGCCGGTGCCCGCCGCGACCTCGATCACCCCGTCGACGACCTTCCACGCCGCATCGCCGTTGCCGGCCCGCCACTTCGAGAGATTCGTGCCGTCGAACAGGACGACGGCGTCGGCGGGCGCGGTCCCCGCCTTCGCCTGCGACGAGGGCGTGCCCGGGTCCACCACCGGCGGCTGCGGCCGGCTCATGTCGTGGACCTTGTAGCGAGGGTCCGATTGGGACTGCTGGGCCGCGGCGACGCTGGAGACGAGACCAACGGCGGCGAGCGTCGAGAGGACGACAAGGCGGGGTGTGGACATCGATTCGGAACTCCTGAAGGTTCCGAGCGATGATAGTGGATGCCTGCCGTGGTCCCGCCGTGTCAGTTCGTCCACGCCGCCAACAGGCCGGCGAGATCGGAGCCGCCGACGAAGGCGTCGCCATCGAGGTCCGCGGGGCAACCCGCACACGAACCCCAGTGCGAAAGCAGGAAGGCCAGATCGGCGCCTCCGACGACGCCGTCCCCATCGAAGTCCGCCGGATCGAGGACCGGCGGACCGAGCGCGACGGCGGCGGCGACGTCGAGACGGCCGGCTCCGAGCAGTTCCTCGTAGCCCGGATTGTTCGCGTCGATCGGCACGGCGCTCGCGCGCAGGCGATCCATCACCTCGTCGGCGAGATCTCCCGCCGGCGTCTCGGCATCGGGCCATTCGGGGTGCTGCCCCCGCACCAGCGCTGCGGCACCCGCGACGAAGGCGGTCGAGAAGCTCGTGCCGGACCAACCTCCGACCCCGCCGCCCGGAACCGCACCGAGCACCGAGGAGATCGGATCGAGTTCACCCTTGCCGCCGAAGGCGATCGTGCCCGGCGCCGCCAGCGCCGCGAAGTCGCCGAAGTTCGAGAAGGCGGCCCGGTGATCGAGCGGATCGGTCGCGACCACCCCGTAGGCGCCGCCGTCTGCGGCGGGATGCTCCTTCGGCTCCTCGCGATCGAGATTGCCGATCGAGGCGATCAGAACGATGCCCGCCGCTTCGGCTTCGTCCACGAGGTACTCGATGGCGACCGAGTCGTAGGTCGTGCCCACGCTCATGTTGATGATGTCGGCGCCCGCATCGATCGCCGCTGCGATGCCCTTCACCATGAGATAGACGCTGGTGCGACCCTCGGTGTCGAGGATGCGGATGGGCAACAGCGTCGCCTCGGGCGCAACCAGATGCACGAGGCTCGCGACGAAGGTGCCGTGGCCGGCCATCTCGTCGACGAGGCCGTCGCCGTCGTTGTCCACGCCATCGGCGGGATCGGTGATCGCCACACCGCCATCGACGAGATCGATGGCCGCGGCCGAGATCGGGGCGTCGATCACAGGATGGGTGGCGTCGAGCCCGCTGTCGACGATCGCCACGACGACGCCGGCACCACGGGCCATCCCGTGCGCAGCATCGAGTCCCAGCAACTCGCCGGCGAACTGCCCTCGATAGTCCGCGGGACCGAGACTCAGGCCGGTCACCCACAGCGAGTCGGTGCGCCCTTCGCCGGTCTGAGCCTCGTAGCCGAACTCGCCCCACACGAGCACACCCGCGACGACCAGCTGCTGCAGGGCCTGCTCGAGTTCGGGGGAAGGCTCGTCACCCTCGACATCGAACCGAAGCAGGTGGATCGGCCGGCCCGGAACCTGTTCGACCGCCTCGAGACCCGGTGCGAACGGCGCGAGCGTCGCCAGCACCGAATCCAGCGAGCGATCCGGCGCGAGTTGCAGCACGATCTGATCCGGAATCAACGGATCGCGATCGTCGCCCGCAAGCAGCTGGGCATCGAGCCCTCCGATTCCGAGGCACGCCGTCAGCAGCAGACCAACGCGGGACGATTCGAGGATGGATCGCAGGACGTTCATGAGGCGTGTCCGATCGTGAAGAACGAGGCCCAGTGAGCCGGATGTTCGAACCCCGTCGAGCGGCCGAGAGCGCGTTGGGCCTCCGCCAACGCCGCGGCGACCGACGCCGTGGACCCGGCTTCGAACGTACTCCAGCAACGATGGAAGTCCACCATGAGTTCGCAGGTGCTTCGGTCGGAGACCGGCCACAGGCTCGCGATCACCGATCGGGTCCCCGTGGCGAGCAGGGTTCTCGCGAGGCCCAGCACCTCCTCTCCACGCCGGACGGAGAGACCTCCGGTCTCGCATCCGCTGAGCACGACGACCGACGGCGTGCGAGGC
Organism: Planctomycetota bacterium; assembly: GCA_017859745.1. Classification (GTDB taxonomy): domain Bacteria; phylum Planctomycetota; class Phycisphaerae; order Phycisphaerales; family SM1A02; genus VGXO01. The sequence continues at coordinate 11,280 of JAFMML010000019.1, read as the reverse complement.
AACGCCATCAGATCGCGAACCGAGACCCAACGGTCCGAGAGCCTCAGGCCGCTGGCGTGCGGCGCCTCTGGAAGGAAGCGACCGTGGCAGGCCAGATGCACCATGCCGACACCCGGATCCGCCAGCCGGTCCAGCACCGCGTCCGCCCCCGCTTCGCAACCGCAAAGGACTTCGGGCGCGGCGGCGGAACGCACGGCCGGCATGGAAGGCCGCGAATCGGATGTCGCGACCGGCCCACCGGTCGGGTCGATCGCCGCCGCGATGCCGCGGATCTCGTCTTCGACGGCGGGGGCGGCGTCGTCGGTGACACCGACGAGGACGGTCCGGCCGGGCGCTTCGCGGCGAGCCGCCTGCTCGCGCAGGCTCAGCCACACCGCAACGCTTGGAGCGATCGACAGATGGTGATGCGCGACGAGCGGGCCTTCACCGACGTCGAGCGCCGCAAACGGGACGCCATGCAGCACCCCATGGGGAACGACCGTCACGCGACGTCGTCCATCGAGCCGTCCCGCGACGGGCCCCCAAAGTCGGCTCCCAAGATGCGACAGGATCGAATCGACTGCGATGCTTCGAGCACCGGGCGTCGGTCCGTTGGCGCGAAGGCGTCGGCGGGATCGGAAGGCGAAGCGGTCGAGGGCGTCGTGGACCTCTCCGGTTGCGAGTTCGAGCGGAAGCGCCTCGATGCGATCTCGTGTGGCGACGAACGCGATCCACCGTCCCGACGCCTCGAAGTACTCGACGATCGCCTCGTCGTCCGCGAGACGACGACGCCATTCGCTCCCCTCGACCCGCGAACGCCGACCGGGTGCCGCCGAACCGCCGACGGCCGATCGCGCCGCCAGCCGTCGCTCGAGTTCCGCCTCCGCTTCGGCCAGTTCGCGACGCACCCGAACCGGCAGACCGGATCGCTGATCGTCTCGCGCTTCGGCGGACAGTCTCGCGTGCAGCCCCTGCAGCTTCTCCAGAAGGCCGCGAATCTCGGGATCGGAAGGATCGATCGCGTCCTCGGACCCCGCACCCGGACCGTCGCCGGCGACCTCCGCGCGCCTGCCGATCCGCTCGAGCAGGGTGCGGCTTCGCGCAAGTTCGGCGACCTCGAACGCCTCGGCCGTGGCCGATTCTCCTCCTCGGGCCAGCAGCGACAACACCAGCTGCTCGTAGGCCCCGAGGCGGCGTCCCGAGAACGCGGCACGCAGTCGTTCGGCACCGAGGGCGTCTCGGGTGCGCTCGATCTCGGCGACGGCGCGACGGGCGGATTCGACGGCGGCGTCGTCGTCGCCGCGGCGACGGGCGAGTTCGGCACGGCGGACTCCGCTCTCGGCGATCGCGATGCCCAGGCCCAGTTCCCCAGCCAACGCCTCGGCCTGCTCCGCGCTGGCGTTCGCCTCCACCGGCCGACCGAGATCCTCATGCCACCTCGATCGATCGAGCAGCACCCGCAGGCGATCGACTTCGGAGATCCCCGGCACGGCGTCGGTCTCGTCTCCATCGCCGAAGGCGCGTCGGCCGAACGCCTCGGCGGCGGCGCGATCGCGAACGTCTCCGGTGCGTCGTGCCGCCGCCGCTGCGAGCCGGGCGAGCCTCGCATCGCGGCGCACCCGCAGGCCCGGATGGTCGACTCGAGCGATGGCCTCGTCGAGCGACGCCAACGTGGCGCTCGCCTCGCCCGGCCGATCCAGGTTCTCCAGCGCGGACGCCTCGGCAAGCGCAGCGCGGATCGACTCGTACGCCAGGCCGATCGCATCGAAGCGAGTTCGAGCCTCGCGGAGGCGCTCGAGAGCGACGTCGTGCAGACCGACCGCGTCGAAGACCTCCCCCTCCTCCATCGCCAAACGCGCGGCGTGACCGTCGGCGCGATCCCCCAGCGCCGCCCGCGCCGAGGCGAACCGCTCGAACGCCTCGGCGAGATGACCCGATCGGCCCGCGAGGTCGGCGAGGTTGCCCTCGACGATCGCCGATGCGAAGGCGTGGCCGGCCGACGCGAAGTGCGAACCAGCGGCTTCGAAGGCCGATCGCGCATCTCCAAGGCGATCGAGATCGAGCAGCGCCTCGCCTCTGGTGTTGTCGATGGTCGCGACAAGCGTCGCATCGTCCTGGAGGGCCTGCCGCGCCCGGCCGAGATGGTCGAGCGCGGCCAACGCGTCTCCCGCGGCCTTGCGGACGTTGCCGAGGTTGATCTCGGCTCGGCCGGCAAGGTCGGGTCGATCGGCGTCGTCGAAGGTCCGAACGGCCGCCTCGCCCTCCGCGATCGCCTCGGCCACCCTTCCGAGCTTCAGAAGGGGCTGCATCGCCGCAAGTCGAAGGCGCGCCGCCTCGATCGTCTCGCCCGAGGCCTCGGCACTCTCTCGCTCCGAGGCCGCGAACTCCGCGGCAGCCTCGAGACGCCCGAGATAGGCCATCGCCAGCACTCGCCCCCGGGAGGCCCGTGCGGCGGCACCGGGATGCCCAAGCCGATCGGCGGCTTCTCCGACCATCTCGAGGCGTTCGAGGGCGATGGCAGGATCGGTCGACACGGCCCGCTCCGCCTCGTCCCCAAGACGCCGCAACTCGGCGTCGGGATCTCCGGTCGATTGCAGCCGTTCGTCTCGAACGGCCGCATCGAGGGCGACGAACGCCTCCAGGTCGAGGGGCTCTCCACCTCCACCACCATCGCCACGCGGACTCGTCGTCGCGTCGTTCACGGCACCTCGAGATCGGGCACCAGCGCCGCCGGCCCGACGCCGATCGAGATCGCCAGGTCGTAGCGTCCCGCAGCGACCGTCAGTTCGAAGAAGCCTTCGTCGTCGACGATGCCCACCGCCGAAGGATCGTCCGGTTCGTCGCCGGACACCGCCGCGATCGCGGCCCCGAACATCTCGATCGACTCGTCGAGTGCATGGACCTGACCGTGCAGCCGGCAGAAGCCGGCGTCGTCGCTCATCCCGATCTCGAGATCGATCTCGCACGCCGACGGCCCGTCCTCGACCAGGTAGGACGCCTGCCGCGATGCCCCTCCACGCAGACCCGCAGCGGCGAGGCGGCCGGTCTCCTCGTAGGTGCATTCGGCGACGATCGCCCGCATCCTCGACCACCACGCGGCGACGCGCTCGCGCAGATCCGGCCCTGTCGGAGCGGGAAGCATCTCGGCGAGTTCGACAGCGCGAGCGACGGCTCGTGCTCGGGACGGGTCCTCGACCTCGCCGGCGTCCGCAGCGACGGCGTCCCGCACGAGACGCACCGTCCGCATGAACCGCTGCTCGTCGGCGGACGCGTCGAACGAGACGAGGTCGCCTGCCAGGGCCTCGTCCACGAGCGACTCCAGTCGAGCGCCGTCCGAGGACGGTCGAGATTCGTCGCCGGGGTGCTCGTTGCTCACGAAGGGACTCCTCGAAGGGACGCCCGCAGGCGGGCGAGTCGAACGGTTGCTCAGGAAGACGAGTCGCGGCCGCCGCCATGGATACCGCGACGTTCGAGAATCTCCGACAGTCGCCGCAGGCACCTCGCCCGCGTCGGTCCGATGCTTCCCACCGGCATTCCCAAACGGGCCGAGATCTGCGGATAGGAGGGTTCTCCGGGCGCCGAGAAGAGCGCCTCCAGCAGCTCCTGGCAGCGGCCGCCGAGCTCCTCGAGGCCTTCTCGAACGATCTGACGCTCCTCGATCGAGACGCGGGCGTCCTCGGGGGTGGCGTCGCTCGCAGGCACCTCGGTCATGGACTCGCCCCCGGCCGAGACGACCGCACGGCGACGACGCATGACCCGCCAGCACTCGCGACGGGTGGTGGTGGCAAGCCATCCGGCGATCTGCTCCGCGTCTCGAAGGCGGTGCAGACGGGAGACCGCGATCGCAAAGACCGCCTGATGCACATCCTCGGCGTCGGCCTCGTCGAGGCGGTGCTGCCGAACGATGCTCCAGACGAGCCGGGTGTACTTCTCCACGAAGCGACGCCAGGCGTCGGCTTCGCCATGAAGGCAGCGATCGATCAGCGTTCGGGCGTCGTCGGGCATCGAAAGATCGTCATTCGAGTGTATCGGTCGTATCCGCAACCCCGGCCGCGGCTCTGGTCCTTTGTCAGGGAGTCGAATCCCCATTTGATTGGAGAGCCCGCATGAACCGTCTCAGATTCACCGTTCTCGCACTTCTCGGCACGCCCGCCATCGCCGTGGGCCAGACCGTGCCCATGGAAGACGCCATCGGGATCGCTCGCGAGATGTCGCCGGATCGAACTCTGGTCCAGATCGACCTTCGCGACGTCGATGACGACGCGTTCTGGAAGGCGAGCTTCGTGAACGCGGATCTCGTCGACGAGGAGCAGATCGAGATCGACGCCTTCACCGGCAAGGTGCTGGGCATCGAGATCGATCCGATCGATCCCGAGGAGCTTCCGGTGTACGAGGCGATCTTCGGAGATCCGGAGGCGATCCAGATCGACTTCGTCGATGCACTGGCGATCGCCGGTGAACTGGTGGACGAAGGTGCGATCGCCTGGAAGAGCCAGCTCGACTTCGAAGCCGGGATCCTCGCCTATCAGATCGAGTACTCCGACGAGACCAGGATCTACGTCGACGCCGCCACCGGAGCCGTCGTCAACGAGCACGGCGACGAGGGCGAGGACGACGATGTGCTGCCACCCGATCAGCTGCTTGCGGGCATCGACGCGGCGGTGGTCCTCAACGGCCTTCCGGTCCTCGAGGCGAAGGGCGAGGACGAGGCCGGCGGCGACGACAACGTCGCCACGGTCGTCGAAGTCCTCCAGTGGGACGCCAAGAACGGCATGCTGGTCCAGACCATCTTCGACGCCACGACCCTGGAGATGATCGAAACGATCTCCTACACCCCGTCCGGCACGCAGCTGGCTCGATTGCAGCCGGTGATCGACGTGCTGGGCACCATCACCACGACCTTCGCCGGCGCGATGGCCGAGGCCCTCGTCGCCCAACCGGATGCGATCGGCGTCCACGAGATCTCTCTGAAGGCCGAGGACCTCGGCGTCTTCTACGAAGTCGAGCTGGTCAACTCGATGGGCTTCGAGATCGACGTCCTCGTCGACGCCTTCGGCAAGGATCCCGCCGCCTCCCACGCCGGAGTCAACTTCCATCCCTGCGACTACGACGCCAACGGACTCGTGAATGCCGGCGACCTCGCCGAGCTGCTCTCGGTCTGGGGCACCCTGAACCCCGGGTACGACCTCGACGGCGACATGGTCCCGGGAGGCGTCGAACTGGGCACGCTGCTGATCGCGTGGAACTGACCCGGCACCTTCGCCCCTGACCCCGGCCGAATCATCGGTCGGGACTCGAACGCCCCCCGCCCCGCGGGGGGCGTTCTCCATGGACCGCTCCCGATCTCGTCGGCACTCGCCCACCTCGCAGTCCCGGGTGCCCGGCCATCGCGACCCCTGTCGGGTCCGCGGCTTCATGCCACAATGCCGCCATGAGCAACACCCGCCACGAAGATCTCGCCTCGCTCCTCGCCCGCCATTCGACCCGCGTCAAGGCGGGCGAGCACGTCCTCATCGAGGCGTGGGACACGCCCGAACCGATGCTCGAGTCCCTCATCGATGCGATTCGCGCGGAAGGCGGCCACGCCCATCTCGCGCTGCGGTCGAGCCGACTCATGCCGGCGATCGTCGGCGGCGCCGATCCGGCGGCACTGGCATGCTGGGCCGAGTGCGACCGACATCGCATGGAGAAGATGGACTGCTACGTCGGCATCCGAGGCAGCAGCAACATCTCCGAACTCGCGGGCCTGTCCGCGGACGAGCAGAAGGCCTGGGGCCGGGACTACCTGACGCCGGTCCACTTCGAGCAGCGGGTGAACCACACCCGATGGGTGGTTCTGCGGTGGCCGAATCCCGGCATGGCCCAACTTGCCGGCATGTCCACCCGCGAGTTCGAGTCCTTCTACTTCGCGGTGTGCACGCTGGACTACGCGCGCATGGCCGAGGCCGCTCGGCCGCTTGCGGATCTGATGGAGGCCACGGACCGGGTCCGCATCGTCGGCCCCGGCGACACCGACCTGTCGTTCTCGATCCGGGGAATCCCCGTTCGCAGTTGCACCGGCGAGCACAACATCCCCGACGGCGAGTGCTTCACCGCCCCGGTGAGGGACTCGGTCGAGGGCGTGCTGCACTGCAACGCACCGACGGTCTACAACGGCAAGGCGTTCGACGACGTGCGACTCGTCTTCAGGAGCGGCCGAGTCGTCGAAGCGAGCGCGGGCGGAGCCGGCACCGCCGCGATCGAGGAGATCCTCGACACCGACGAGGGAGCGCGATTCGTCGGCGAGTTCGCGATCGGGTTCAACCCGAGAATCCTTCGGCCGATGCGGGACATCCTGTTCGACGAGAAGATCGCCGGCAGCTTCCACTTCACTCCGGGACGAGCCTACGACGACGCCGACAACGGCAACCGCTCGGAGATCCACTGGGACCTCGTCACGATCCAGCGTCCCGAGTTCGGCGGCGGCGAGATCCACTTCGACGGGAAGGTGGTTCGCCGCGACGGAATCTTCGTCCCGCCCGAGCTCGAGCCGCTCAATCCCGATCGACTCGGGGCCTGATCCCCGCAACCCGGCAGATGTGACGACGACGGATGCGGCACCGATTCAGATGCGTTCCAGCATTCGATGGATCAGGCGCTCCGCATAGCGGCTGGCGACGTCCTCGACGAATCCCTTGAAGTCGATCGGTGCCGCGTGGTCGGCACGATCGGAGATCGTGCGAAGCACCGCCATGGGGACGTCGTGTTCGTAGCAGACCTGCGCCACCGCGGCTCCCTCCATCTCGACCGCAAGCAGACCTGGGAGATCGTTCCGCAGCGCCGCGATCTCGGCGGCGTCGGCCATGAACCGATCACCACTTCCCACCAGCCCCGAATGGACCCGTGGGGAGTCGATGCCGAAGCGCTCCCGCTCCTCCGCCCCGATCATCGTGGCGAGATCCTGCAACAGCACCGCTTCGCCCGCCTCCCGGGCAAGACGCTGAAGTTCGGGATCGGTCGGAATCTCGACGATGTCGAGCAACGGCACTTCGAAGCGGCCGATGATCGGTCGCGCGTCGAGATCGTGATGTACGAGCGACGAGGCGACGACGACATCGCCGATCCCAAGCGCCGGGTCGGCGGCCCCCGCCACGCCGGTGAAGATCACGCGATCGGCGCCGAACCGCTCGATCATCGTGGTGGTCGTCGAGGCCGCGGCGGACTTTCCCCACCGCGAGAAGGCCACGACCACCGGATGACCTGCGATGGTGCCTTGCAGGTAGTCGCGACGACCGGTCCGCTGGATGCGGGCGTCGGAGAGCCCCTCGCGCAGGCGGCGGACCTCCTCGTCCATGGCGGCAAGCACGCCGATCACTGGTCCAGTCACTGAAGCTCTCCTCGATCTCGCAGGCTGAAGTCGCTCGATGAACAAGAACGACCCCCGGACATCCGGGGGTCGCAAGGGTATCGAGTCGGCCCACCGTCATGGGCCACCGCGTGGACCGTCAAGGCGCGCACACGCCCCAGTTGCCGAGCACCGCGGCAAGATCGGCACCATCGACGGTCCCGTCCCCGTTGACATCCGCAACGGCGCAGTCCCCGCCACCGCAGACACCCCACGATCCGAGGATCGCAGCCAGATCGGCGCCATCGACCTGGCCGTCGGCATTCAGGTCGCCGAGACAGGCCCCGCAGATCTCGTTGCCACCAAGGTCGGTGAACCCGCCCTCGATCTCGTTCGGCTCGTTGTCGCAGACGACGGAGTCCCCGATCTCGAGCGTCGACGCATCTTCGCCGATCCAGATGCCGCCGCCGATGGAGCCGCTGTTCAGGCGGATCTCGGAGTCGAGGATCGAAGCACCGAAGCCGCCGCCCGACCAGGCGATTGCACCGCCCTCGGCCGACGCGGTGTTCGACTCGAACACGCAGATCTCGATCAGCAGCTCGCCCCCCACGGCCCCGATCGCACCCCCTCGATCTCCCGCAATGTTGCCGGAGAGGGTGGTGTTCTCGACCGCGACATCGCTGTCCTTGGCGAACAAGGCGCCGCCATCGTTGGTCGCGACGTTGTCGCGCACCTGCGAGTCCAACAGCACGAGCGTCGAGGCCACCGCGCCGATTGCGCCGCCGGAGCCGGCGCTGTTGCTCTCGACGACGCAGTCTTCCAGTCGCAGCGAAGCATTCACCATGGCGATGCCGCCACCGATGGGACCCTCGACGCCATCGACGACCGTGCCGATCGATCCACCGCGGACCACGATGTGCTTGAACACCACAAGCGATCCGCCGGCTACTCCGTCGGGGGCGAGCACCGTGACCACCGGCCCATCGAGTCCCGCACCATCGAGAATCACTTCGGCGCCGTCGACCCCCTGCAGGGTGACCGACAGGCCGGCGAGTTCGATCGGACCGGGATAGGTGCCGGGCTCGATCTCGATGACGGCCCCGTTCTCGACGGCCGCGAGGGCATCGCCGATGGTCGCGTAGTCGCCGGGGACATTGACCACGACCACTTCTTCGCAGGAATCCGGCACGCCGTTGTCGTTGGCATCGGCGGATGTGCCGTCGGCGATGTCGCAACTGTCGGGAATGCCGTTGTCGTTGCAGTCGGCGGCACCATCGGCAATCGCGCAGACGTCGCCGATGCCATCCAGATCGCAGTCTGCCTGACTGGGATTGGAAAGGTCGGGACAGTTGTCGATGCAATCCGCCACCCCGTCGCCGTCCGTGTCCGTGTCGGCCACGCCGCATCCGCACACACCGGGCTCGGTCTTGTTCGGGTCGGCCGGGCAACCGTCGTTGCAGTCGGGCGTGCCGTCCGAGTCCGTGTCGGTATCCGCTACGCCGCAGCCGCAGGTGCCGGGAGCGATCTTGTTGGGATCGCTGGGACACCCGTCGTTGCAGTCGGGTGTGCCGTCCGAGTCGCTGTCGGTATCCGCAACGCCGCATCCGCACACGCCGGGTTCGGTCTTGTTCGGATCGGTCGGGCAACCGTCATTGCAGTCGGGCGTCCCGTCGCTGTCCGTGTCCGTGTCGGCCACGCCGCATCCGCACAGACCAGGTTCGGTCTTGTTCGGATCCGTCGGGCAACCATCACATGCGTCCGGCACTCCGTCGCCGTCTGAATCCTCATCGAAGGCATCGGGAATGCCATTGAGATCGCAGTCCGCCTCGCAACCGTCTGGGATGCCGTTCCCGTTGGAGTCGCTGACAGTGCCGCTGGCAATATCGTCCGAATCGGGGACACCGTTGCCGTTGCAGTCGGTCGGATAGAAGTAGCCGACTCCTGCTCCGGTCGCCTGCTGCGGTGTGCCGTCCGGATAGTCGCCGAAACTGACCGATCCATCGAAGACCAGTTGGTCACCGAGCGTGGTCGCCTCGACCGTGAACCTCCCGACCCAGGTGCGCAGGGTCGAGGAGTCGTTCAGACCTTGAAGATTCGGTGGGTTCGAGTTGTACCAGCCGGCATTCGCTGGCGGAACCGGAGCATTCTGGGGGTTGAAGTTCGGATCGAGCGCCGTGGTGTTCGTCCCGCCGGGTTGCCCACCGATCAGGACGAACGAGTCGTAGGCCACCGTCGCCGGATTGACGAGGGTCGGAAGCCAACTGCCGTTGATGAAGTCCGACTGCACGTAGGGAGAACCGCCCGCGTTGCCGATGTTCGTGTTGTAGACGTTGACCACCTGAACACTGGACTGCGCGAATTGCGCGTACACGTCCACGACCGAGTACTCGGTGCCCCCACTCTGGAGCTTCGACGACTCGAAGGCCCACGATTCGAAGTCGGCCGCCGTCGAAGGCAGGGCCGCGGCGATCGCGACCACCGTCCCAACGGCACATCGACCAGCGATCGTGAGCGAGTGGTGGATTGCGTCGTTCATGATCCAGCTTTCCGTTCTTGCCAGGAACACCCGTCATGTCCATTGGCCGGCGCCACGGCGCCGACCACAACCATCTGAACTCGAACCAACAACCAAAGGTTTACCCATCTTTCGACTTTGACAACATGCCACCGGTGCCTTCAGGCGAATTCCCCAGGCCGCGCCATTCCCGTGATTCCGCGACCTGCGGGTGCCCGAACTAGTCGAGACAGAATCCCCATTCGAAGAGGAGGATGCCGAGGTCGCTGCCGGACACCTGACCGTCTCCGTCGAGGTCTGCGGCCGAGGGCCCGGCCCCCCACTCGAAGAGGAGGATGCCGAGGTCGCTGCCATCGACCATGCCGTCGCCATCGATGTCCCCGAGGCAGCTCTCGCAGAGGTCGACAGTCCCATCGCCATCCGCGTCGACCAGATCCCCTCGTGCGATCTCGATCACATCGATGACACCGCTGCCATCGCAATCGATGCAAGCGTCGCTGCCGACCACCGGCCCGAGTTCGACGACGTCGCCGGAGATGGCGGCCTCCCCATTGCCGCAGTACCCGACGGTGTCGAGAAGCAGTGCGCCCGATCCATGTGCCGAGTAGATGGCCCCGCCGACAGCCGCGACGTTGTCCGAGAAGAGGGCATCGACCACCGTCGTCGAGCCTTCACCTTGCCACGCCAGTCCTCCGCCGGCAGTCGCCACGTTGTCCTGAAAGATGCATCCCATGATCACCGGCGATCCGCCGCTGACGGCGATGCCCCCGCCGGATCCGGATGCCGTGTTGGATGCAAACGTCACATTCGAGATCAGCGCGGCGCTCGACTCGAGTCGGATGCCCGCACCGTCGCCCGCGATCGAGTTGCCCACGACCGAGGAATCTCGAATCGTCGGAGCGCCCCCCACCGCATGGATCGCACCACCGGTGTTGCCGGACAGCACGCAGTCCTCGATCACCACGTTGCTGTCGACGAGCGAGACGACCGCCTCGAGTGTGCCATTCAGGCCGGATGAGCCCCCGCCACCGGTGATGGTGAAGCCTCGGATCACGGTGGGAGTGCCGGTGCTTCCGGTCACGATGAACACGACCCCACCACCGCCCTCGAGCACGGTGTCGGACGGATCGTCGCTGCCCACGAGCGTCACGGACACTCCGTCGATGCTGTAGGAACCACTGACGACGCCGTTGCCGATGTCGATCAACCATCCGTCCTGGGCGGCATCCAAGGCGTCTTGGAGATTGTCGAAGTCGCCGGGGACGTTGAATTCGCACTCGTCGGGAGTGCCGTTGTCGTTGGAGTCCTGACTCGTCCCATCCAGAATGTCGCAGTCGTCGGGCACACCATTGAGATTGCAATCCAGCTCGCAGACGTCACCGATGCCGTCGGAGTCGCAGTCGAGCTGATCCGGGTTGGCGGTGCTTGGGCAGTTGTCGAGGCAGTCGAGAATGCCATCGCC
>JAFMML010000117.1 GCA_017859745.1 Planctomycetota bacterium | reverse complement strand
CGACCAGACCGCCGGCCGGCGGTGGTCGATCGCGTCGTCGCGAAGGACCGACACCTTCCCGACGACTCGATCCTCCAGGTCGTCGAAGAGACCGGTCGCCTTCCGATGGCTCGCTTCGCGTCCGAACGACGCCTTCCGCGCCATCTCCCCCATGAGTCCGCCCAGCAACGAGCGACCGCCCCATCCGATCGATCTCGAATCCGGTTTGTCGGCCGGTCGATACCGGCGACAGAAACGTCGAAAACGAACCGCACACTCCTCCAGGCTCCGGCCCAGACGAAGGAATTGCGGATGCCAGGTGGTGATGCCGTCGGCGACCCCGCTCGCGTAGCTCCCGTAGTTGGTGAACTCGTGACGAAAGCCCGGGGAGACACCCGCCGCGAATGGATTGCCGTGGATGTACCGCAGCACGTTCAAGACGTGCCGCTGGTCGCGGTTGGACACCCAGGAAGCGTGGTAGCGGGCTTCCCAGAAGTGGCCGCGACGACCGAGGAGGCGATTCAGACCCATCGCGGTGTACCAGTTCAGCCAGTGCATGACCCGAGGGAGTTCATCGGGGAGACGCGGCTCGATCAGATAGTGAACATGATTGCTCATCACCGCGACCGCGTAGATGCGAGCTCCAAACTTCTCGGCCGCTCGGGCGAGGGCGTGAAGCACGAAGAGCCGGGGCTCCTTGCGTTGCAGGTCGAAGGCCCGATTGTTGCACCGCACCGTCACGTGTGCGCTGCAACCCGGACGACATCGTCGAGGCGGTCGAGGCATGGTGAGATTCCCAATGCAAGGTTTCTGCTTGTGGCCGGTATAGACTCGCCCGGCGAGCGCGAACGGCTGACACGTCCACGGACCTCGCTTTGTTCCTCGATGGGCTGCGGTTTCACGAGCGTGCGGCCCGATCACGCTTGATGCTCTCATCCATGCCGCACCCTTCGGAGCGGCGCGACACGCATGCTCAAGCCAGGGTCGGACTGCTCGATGCGGGCCCATCGCTCCCGGAGCAGCCGATCCTTCGCGATCGACCTTCCGCTTGACCAACGCCGCGGGCGGCGAGTCTTGGTAGAAAGGGACCCAACGCTTCGGTTGAAGACGAACGCTTCGGGAGCCAAGTTCTCCCGGCTGCTGACCGGCACCCCGAGACGACCCTCCCACGACCGATCATGGCAGCGCCTTCGACGACATTCGATGCAACTCTGGCTACCCGCCGATTGATCGCCGCCATCGCTCCGCAGGCCGGCGTGGCGGTCGCGTTCCACCTTCCGACGGTTCGAACCGTGGCCGGTGACGATCTGGTCCGAGACATGTACTTCCTTGATGACGGCGTGGACCTCGATCCGATCGAGGCGATCGCGATGGCGCCGGGCGGCGCCGCGATGCTGCTCAAGGACGGCTCCGTCCGACTGCCACCGGTCTGCCCTCGAGCCCAGTCGCCGGGCCCGACCCTTCTGGAGTCGCACGCCGATGAACTTCGGCATCTCGAACCGCTCGGAAGACTCTGCATCGGCGTCGGTCGTCTTCCGGGACTGCCTCCGGTCGCCCTCGCCCTCGACTTCCAGCACGGGCTCGCCCGCGGTGCCGCGGTGCTTCGATCGAAGCCCCACGGTGCAGGTCTCGACCTGCTCCCGGCGATCGGGGTCCGCGTCCTCTCGACCACGCCGCTTCCTGACGGGCGGGTGCGGGTCGATCTCGAGTCCCGGCTGGAGGCCCACCTCGATGCGGTGAGACTGTCCGGATACCGACGCACCCAGAACTGCAATCGGTTCCTTCTCTCGCACGGCGAGGTCGATGGCGACATCGAGCGTGGTCTGATCGAGACCGCACGGGTGCGAATCGACGCCGGTCGAGAGCGACTTGCCGAAGCCGCGATCACGCTCGCGCATCGCGCCCTCGACGAAGGGCTCGCGCTCCATCGCTGCGGACCTCGCGACCCCGAGACGACGCCGTGCGGCGACCTCGCGCCACTTGGTCTTCTTGGAGCAGCACTCGAGACCGTTCGAACGACGAGTTCATCCAACGCGGCCGCCGCCGGGGCCGCGCTCGAACGCCTCCGAGCGCACCTCGAGTCCCATCGACGCGACGGGCTCTGGAGCTCCGCACGAGGCTGCATTCCGACGAGCACCAACACGGCCCTGGTGGCCTTGGCCGGCCTGGCTCCGGATCACAGCACCCTCGAGACTCTGCGCGGACCATCCGGCGGACTGGTCCCACAAGCCGTCGCCGACGACGACGGCGGCGATGCGACGCGGCGCTCGCGGGCGACCGAACTGTGGGAACAGGAGGACGTCCCCACCACCGCCCTCGTCGAAGCCGCCCGCATGGATGCGGGGCTCGATCCAGTCGTCGATGCAGCATGGTTCCTGAAGCGATTCCGGAAGTGGGGCGGGCTCTTCTTCACGCCGCCGACCATGGGGCTCTGGGCGATCGCGCGGTTCGCAGCGAGACTCGGGGCACGGGCAGCCGACGTCGAGTCCGACGACGCGGCACCGAGCGGCGAGCGCACCCGTGACCTTCGGGCGACCTTGATTCGCATGGTCCAGTCCGATCGACGCGCGCCCGGCCATGCGAGCGAGATCGATCCCGTGCTCCACGAGAGCCTCGGCATTCTGACCCTGTCGGAGCTCGACGCGGCCCATCGATTCGCCCTTGCGGCGCAGGTCCGACTTCTCGATGCGTGGGAACGTGACGATTCGGTCGAGACTCCGTTCCACTCGACGCTGGTCCGGACGAAGCCTCGGACCTTCGAAGAGGTGATGGCGATCCAGGCCGATCCCTCGACGGCATTCCTCCATGGAACACCACACGAGGTCACGGTGTACGAGGACCCGCACCGGCTCGTCGGCACCGCCCTCGCGTGCCTCGCCCTTCACGTCGACGCTTCCGACAACCGGTCGATCTCGACCGACTACCGGGTCGACCGGCGATCGGGAGCGTCCGTCCGGGAGCAGGCGTTCCTTCACGTCGAGCCCTACATGGCGCCAGCGAGATCCCTCGGCGAGGACCGGAGCGATCCGTTCGTGACCCCACGGGATCGCGTCCCCCTCGTCGAGGCCATGAACGATGCACTCGATCGGCTCGGCCCGGACCTGATCTCGGAGGCGGCCCGAATTCGAGTCTCCGACTCGGTCGCGCGGACCGATCCCGATCACGTCAAGGGCGCAACCTTCGGCCTCGAACTCCGATTCGCACCGGACGACGACACCGTCGACTTCCTCTGGTGCCTGAGCAGGAGGTCGCGCAATCTCGCCGCGCTGCTGTCGACCCCCGACCGGCACTCGCGATTCCGACACCTCGCGCGCCTCTGGGCCACTCCATCGGGAGCCATGCGTCCGCCCATTGCGCACATCGAAAGCGTGTGGTTCGAGCAGGATCTCGACGCCGACGGCGTCGATGCGCCGCCGGCGTTCTTCTTCGGGCCGTCCGATCTCGAGACGAAGGACGGCGCCGTCTATGGACCGCACGCCGTCGCCTCGAACATTCAACGGATCATCGATGCGTTCGATTTGCCCCCGTCCACCCGCGAGGACCTGGACGCGACCATCGATCGGATCGATCGTCTCGACACCGACGCGGCGATCTTCCAGACCGGTCTGATGTTCTCCCGCCGATCGAACCCGGTGCGGCTCTGCTTCGCCCCGATCGATGATCGCGAGCGGTTGATCGAAGTCCTTCGCGGCGTCGGCCTGAAGGACCGGCTGGCCACGCTGACAAGGATCGTCGAGCGGATTCCCGAAGGGAAGATCGCACCGTGCATCGACGTCGCGCCGGATGGCATCCGGACTCGGGTGGGTTTCGAGTGCTACTCGGGAACTTCACCGAGGCGTACGCGATCCTTCCCCCGCCTGGTGCTCGACGCGTTCAGGGACACCGGGCGAGTCTCCTCGACGAAGGCCTCGGCGTTCCTGGACGCCGAGGGTTGGGCCGAACTCGGCGCGCACGGTGGGCTCCACCGTTCGATCAACCACATCAAGATCCTGATGCATCCCGACGAGTCGATCGAGGTCAAGGGCTATCTCGCGCTGTCTCGCCGTGCGGCCCCGTCGTTCCACGATCTCGTCTCGGAAGAGCCCCCTTCCTGATCGAAGGTCGTTCCAGACTGTTTTGCCATGGAAGGCCCGGGGCGTCTTCGCGTCGAGGCCGCCGAAGCCGCTTCAACAAGCCCCCTGGAAAGCCCCACTCCAGTCCACACAACCTTCATTGACCGAGCCGCCCGCCGCGTTGCTGAGTTCGTCGTCCGAGAGGTCCGCGTTCCTACGGGGCGCCGGGGGCAGCGTGATGTGCACGCAGTCGTCGGCATTCTCCACAACCTTCACGTCCATCC
>JAFMML010000018.1 GCA_017859745.1 Planctomycetota bacterium | reverse complement strand
CTTCGGCGTCGGCCGGGTGCGAACGGGCGTCGGGGCGGTTGCGGTGCCGGAGTCGCTCATCGGGCTTCCTTCACGAGGCGGGGGCGGGCGTCATCGCCAGTCGAACACGATCTTGCCGAACTGCGACGAGGATTCAAGGCGCTCGTACGCGGAACGGCACGCTTCGGGCCGGTGCACCGAATCGACGACCGGCCGGATCGCTCCGGAGACGAGCAGCGGCGTCACCTGCCGGAACTCGGTCATGTCGCCCATGGTCGAGCCGAGGATCGAGAGCTGGTTCCAGAAGACCCGCGACAGATCGCACTTGGCGATCGGTCCCGCCGTCGTCCCGCAGGTGACGAACCGGCCGCGACGGGCGAGGCTCTTGACGGCGAACCCGAGCAACGGTCCGCCCACCGAGTCGATGCAGCAGTCGACCCCCCGCTTGCCGGTGAGGCCGCGCACCTCGCGCGACCAGTCCTCGCCGCGGTCGAGCACGCCATGGTCGGCGCCGAGTTCCTTCGCCCGCGCAAGCTTCTCCTCGCTTCGACTGGTGACGATGGTCGTGCATCCGAGATGCTTCGCGATGGCGAGCGCCGCCAGCGCGACGCCTCCTCCGATGCCGGTGACGAGGACCGTCTCGCCACCACGGAGTTCCGCTCGAGCGACCATCATCCGCCACGCGGTCAGGTGGGTCAGGCCGAAGGCCGCCGCCTCGATCGGATCGGTGTCGCCGATCGGAACGAGATTCGTCACCGGCGCCGTGAACCGTTCCGCGTGGGCACCATGATCGTGCTCGCCGATCATCCTGATGTCCGGCGGCGCCGGCGCGACCCCCGGTCGCCTCGCTTCCGCTTGCGGAACCGCGGCGTTCAGCAGCACTCGCGTTCCGATCCACGCCTCGTCCACCCCGTCGCCCACCGACTCGACGAGACCTGCCCCATCCGAGCCGCCGATGTGCGGATAGACCGTGTCCAGACCGGGCAGACCCCGACCGACCCAGAGATCGAGATGGTTGAGCGCCGACGCCTCGGTGCGCACCACGCACTCGCCCGGCGCGGCGACCGGGTCGGGCATGTCCGATCGAAGTCCGACGTTGGCGGCGACCGGGATCCCCTGTCGGTCGACGGTGATGGCGTTCATGCGGCGAATCCTGTGTCGTGGTGCGACCGGCAATCCGTGGATGGTCCCGTCGAGAGACGAGTCCCCTACTCGACGAGTCCGTAGACGATGTGTTCGCTGGTGCGTCCCCCGGCCACGAAGGTCACCGGCACCTCCAGCAGTCCCGTGAAGTCCTTGCGCGGCGTCACCTCGACGGTGACGAGCAGGTTCTTCCCATCGGAGCGCTGCGAGACGAGATCCGCGGTCGCATCCGGCGAGAGCGCGTACGCCATGTCGAATCGAGTCGATCCCATCTCCTCGACCTCGATGGAGAAGGCGGTCGGCTCGCCGGCCTTCGCCCGCCCGAGCATCGACCGGAACTGCGCGAACTTGAACGCCGGCGCAATGCGGGTCGAAGGATGTCGCACCCGAAGATCGACCAGCGGGCAATCCTCGCGATCGGTCTCGACCAGCAGGTACTTCGGCACCGCGTTCGCGGCGAGACCTCGGAAGTCGTACCGGAGCTCGTAGGCGCTCCGCGGCGACTCGGAGGCGGGATCGAAACCGACGAACGACGGCGTCTCGCCCTGCACCGACCTCACCTCGAACGGCTCGCCGTCCACCGATTCGAGCCGGAAGGTGCCGGCGAGCCGCGCGGGATCGAACTGGTTGCCGGGTCCGAAGGTGGTGATGTAGGGCACCGGCCGAGCGACCACCGAGTAGGCGACCTCGGCCTGAAGGCCGACCCGCATCGGCGTGTCCACGCCTTCGAAGATCATCGAGACCGCCGCCTGCTTCACGCCGACGGCTCCGGAGGTCTCCATCGAGACCGGCATCGCGAGCGAACCTCGCGCCGGAACCACCTCGCCGGCCATCTCGACCGCGGTGCATTGGCAGGTCGGCTGCGAGGCGAGGATCCGGATCGGCGCATCGGAGTCGTTGCGAAGCACGAAGGTCGCCTCGACCACGGTCTTCGGCGCGACCAGGCCGAAGTCGACGGAACCGGGCGTCGCCGTGATCGGACCGGCGGTGACCGATGGCCCGGTGCGACGGTTGCCGAATCCCGTCGCGGCGCTCGATGTCGCTGGATCGGAAGCGGCGTCGCTCGCCGCCGTGGTCGCAGGACTCGTCGCAGGACTCGGGGACCCGGCGCCGGCTTCCCCGGTGGCGACCGGCGGTGCCGCGGGTTCGGCGCCGCGATCGCCCCCGCAGGCGCCAAGCAGCAGTGTCGCGAGGCATGCCGCGACACAGCGCACCGAAACGTGGCTCGCCGGCACGCGTCGACGTGATCCTCGTTCGACGTGATCTGCAACGGTACGACTCGACCGGTGGGCTTCTTCTGCGGACGGGTTCGGCATCGGCAATCCCTCTGTTCGGGAACGAGCGGTCGAAGTCGAGTCGATCGGCTCGAAGGCGAAAGTCTAGTCGTGCAGAGCGACCGTTCGACCGGCTCCCCGGCCTCCACATCGCGCCGACGTTCGGGTCGGCCTCAGAACGCCAGCGTGAAGCGGAGGATTCCCACCAAGGCGTTCTCGTCGGCCAGGGCGTTGCCGCCCGGATCGATCACGTACTGCAGGTCGGGCTGGATCGAGAGCCATGGGGTCAGCTGCAACGAATAGAACGCCTCGATGGCGCACTCGGCAGGACTTGGAAAGAGCGATCCGTCCTCGCTGAACCGTACGTACGCGACGCCGAGTCCGAACTCGTCGTCCGGTCGAGACGGAATCGGCCCCTTCCACGACACGCCTCCCGACAACGACCAGCGAGCCGGATTCGTGGCGGCGTCGCCGACGCTGGCGATCCCGAACAACGAGACGCCCGGGCCCTCCGGATCGCCGTCGTCGGCGAGCCACACGGTCTGTTCGAGGTATGCGTACCCGCCTCCGGTGCCGTCGGCCACGCCTCCTGCGAGGCTCGGGAACTCCCCGGTATGGCCCCAACCGCCGGCCGCCAACGATCCGGGAAGCGTGGACCGGCTCCATGAGAGCCGCGTCTCTCCAATGACGAAGTAGCCCGCGGTGTTGTCGAAGAACGTGGCCGGGCCGAGTCCACCCGTGCCGCCCGGCGGCGCACCGATCGCGGGAGGATTGCTGCCGTCGTAGACGCCGAACTTCAGTTCGAGATTCTCGATGGGCCGACCCTCGAGCAGGATGCCGAAGGCCTGGTTGGGGAAGGTCGGAGACGAGACGTTGAGTGTGGCGGGGTAGTCGAGACCGTTGTTGATGAACGTCGCCGAGGTCGATGGCGAAGCGAACGACGCGAGGAAGTCCAGCTTTCCGAGTTGAACCGAGAACCGGTTCTCGAGCATGCGCTGTCGGTACCAGATCTGCGACAGCTGTCCGAGGCTGCCGACGAAGGCGTTGTTGTCCACGCCCTGGTAGTCGCCGACGAACTCGACGCTCGGATTTCCACCGCCGGCGATCTGACCGAGCGCAAGGAACTCCGCGCCTTCGAGGCCCAGCAGCAGTTCGAGATCGAGTTCGAGTTGCGCATTGAAGAGATACGGCTCGTCGTTCCCGGTCCGAATGCCGCCCGAGAGGTTGCCGACGATGTCGTAGATGAACGACAACTGCAGGTCGACGCCGTCCTCCTCCAGCGTCGGACGAGCTCCCCACCAGTCGCCGGTCATGAGATCTCGACGCCACAGTTCGAGTCCGGCGGAGGCGCGAGTGCGACTCGGCGGCTCGTCGGCCTCCGCACGGCGGGGATCGTTTGGAGACTCCGCCGGGGACTTCGTCGCCGGATCGGCGGTCGACCCGTCGACCTGGCCGTGGCCCTCGTGGGCGTCCGGGCCCTCCCCATCCGAGGCGGATTGTCCGAGCAGGGCCGAGGTCGGTACGACGAGCGCCGCCACCACGACCGCCGCGGAGACGGTCCGTCCACTTCGTCCGATCGAGTGTGTCACTGGCCGATCCATCCTCGGGCCCATCCACGCCTCGGATCCATCCTCGCCTCGGATCCATCCACGCCTCGGATCCATCCTCGCCTCGGATCCATCCTCGCCTCGGATCCATCCTCGGATCCAGGCACTTCGTCGGGTCACGAATGCGGAAGGGTCCGATGCGGATCGGCACCCCTCCACCGCACTATCGTTGGGACATGATGCCACATCTTCCGATCCTCGGGTCGTTCGCCGTCGCGGCCGCCGTCGTCTCGACAAGCTTCATCTCGATCGCCTCGGTCGCACAGGACTCCTCCGGCAAGGAGCGTTCGAAGCGGCCGCAATCGGCGACTCCGATCGGCGACGAGTCTCGCCGCGCCGTGCTCGCCGAGCCCGATCGGCAACTCGACGAGCGAGTTCCCGCCGAGAAGATCACCGAGTTCCCGTCGCCTGAAGTGCCGAGGTTCGTCGCTCCTCCGCTTCCGCCGATCTTCGAGATCGCCGTCGACGATGCGGAGGTCGCGATGTCGCCCGAGTCGGCGGCTGCAGCGCGGGCCTCGCTCGACGCCGGTCTCGACTGGCTCGTCGCGAACCAGGGGTCCGACGGCTCGTGGATGCGTGGCAGCGCCGTGACGCCGACCGACATGTCGCCGCGCCGTGGTGCGGCGAGCGTCGCGGTCACCGCGCTCGCGGTGAAGGCTCTGGTGCAGGCTCCCGAGACGCCGGCCCGAAGGGAGGCCCTCGACAAGGCGTTGCGGTTCATCACCGGCGAGCTCGACGCGGGCGGCGGCTTCGACGGCATCGCCAAGGGCGGCATCGGCAACTACGTGACCTCGTCCGTGGTCATGGGCCTCGCCAGCACCCGCGATCTCGCCTTCAGCGATCGCGTGGCCGACGGCGTGGCGTGGCTTCGGCGCAACCAGTGGGACCAGTCCGAAGGGGTCAAGCCCTCGCAGGACTGGTACGGCGGCGCCGGCTACGGACGCAGCGGCCGCCCGGATCTCTCGAACACCCAGTTGATGCTGGACGCCCTCCAGGAAGCCGGCGTCAGTCCCGACGATCCGGCGATCCAGCGGGCACTGGTCTTCGTCGGCCGAACCCAGAATCTGCCCGAGTCCAACCCCGCGCCGTGGGCCCAAGACGGCAGCGGCGACGGCGGCTTCGTCTACACCCCCGCCAACGGAGGCGAGAGCTTCGCCAGCGAGAACGCCGGTGAAGGTCGCTACGGCGAGATCCGACCGGAAGGCGCGCCGCGGAGTCTTCGAAGCTACGGCTCGATGACCTATGCGGGCTTCAAGAGTCTGCTGTACGCCGGCCTGGCCTCGGACGATCCACGGGTGCGGGCCGCCTTCGACTGGATCCGTCGCCACTGGACCTTCGAGGAGAACCCCGGCCTCGGTGCTCAAGGCCACTACTACTACCTGCACGCGATGTCGCGAGCTCTGTTGGCGGCGCAGCAGCCGACCGTGGCGACGATCGACGGCGTCGAGCGAAACTGGCGCGAGGAATTGGCCGCCGCGCTCGTCGGGCGACAGCGATCCGATGGATCGTGGATCAACTCGGCGGACCGCTGGGAGGAGTCGAACCCCGAACTGGTCACCGTCTACGCGACGCTTGCGCTCGAGGAGGCGCTCAAGCCCGCCATGCGGGTCGCCGACTGAGCGTTCGTTCCGGCCTCTCCGGGTCGTGCAGGCCGGGTCCCCGACCGCCGCTTCACGCCGCCGCTCTACGCCGGGCTCGGCTCCGCCGCGGACGAGGCGACCGACGGTTCGGCGACGACGAGGCGTCGCGTCCACACCGCGATCGAGGTGGAGACGCCCAGAAGCGCCGCGCCCGTCGCCTGATGAGCGCTGGTGGCGATGATCTCCCACGTGGGGATCGACGCGCCGGGCCGCACCATCACCGCGATGAGGGCGACGACGCCAAGCAGCAACTGCAGAGAGACGACTGCCATGATCGCGATGCCGAGCCTTCGGAGCACCGGACGATCGCCATGGCCTCCCCAGTTGCGCAGGCCCACCGCCACCGCAAGCGCGGTGACAAGCACACCCAGAGTGATGTGCGAGTGCAGCGCCCACAGCGGATGGGACTCGAGACCGGCCTCGCCGTGGACCTGAAGGTGCCGGTAGCAGGCTCCGAGGACCAGTTGTCCGATCAGGAGCAGCGGCAACAGGCCGGAGAGGAACCGGTCGTTCTCGGCGGTGGTCGCCTGTCGTGGGATGGCGTCGCGCCAGGTGCGGCTGGTGACGATCGCCAGACCGCAGAAGGTGGCGAAGATCACCTGGCCGAAGACGCCGTGGGCGATGGCCAGCGTGAGATTCGGAGCCAGGTCCGCGGCCTCCTGGCTCATGGTGAGATTCCCGGTGACCCGCAATCCTCCCATCAGCCCCTGCACGCAGACCATCGCCAGCACCGCCAAAGCGATCCATCGCACCGTGCGGCCGGCTCGAAGGCGCCAGGAGAGGACCGCGAAGGTCAGGGTGGTGACGCCGACCAGCATTCCGTAGAGGCGATGGGCGTGTTCGTAGTAGATCCCACCGGTCATCTCGCTGAGCGGATAAAGCAGCATGTTGTGACCGAAGGAGTTCGGCCAGTCGGGTACGGCGAGGCCCGCCTCCATGCCCGTCACCAGACCGCCGGTCACCAGCAGCAGAAACACCGCCGTCGCCGCCACCGCGGCAAACAGACCCAGCGGGGCGATCTCGACGCGCCAAGGGGCCAGTCGCCCGCCGGTCCAGCCGCCGGCGAGGCCGACCGCGATGGAGACCGCGTAGAGGCCTCCGATCCAGACCGCGGCGGTCGAGAGAGCCGCGTCGCTGCCGAACAGACTCCCGACGATCAGCAGGTTGACCGTGGCCGAGACGATCCCGACCCGCACGCCCCGTCGGGCCGGCGAGATGGGAACCAGAGCGCCCGGTTGCAGGCGACCGGCGACGGCGGCGACGGCGAACAGCGCGACGATCGTGGCCGCAAAGAGGATCTCGCCGACCACCAGGCCCGGGGCGGTCATGCAGAGGTAGCCGATCGCCCACATCGCCACCGTCGCCGCGAATCCCAGCGCGAGATCGACCGGAAACGAATGGGCGTGGGTCGCACTGCCGTCAGGGCGGGCCGGGGCGAATGCCTCCGACGGGATCGAACGTGTCATCTCGGGTCTGGCGTTGTCCATGCGTCGGGAGGGTCGAGAGCTTCGAAGCGGGAGCAGGAGACTCGACGAAGCGAGCGAACGCGGTGGTGGCGATTCGGCGGCAAGGGCGTCGCCTCCACCGGGATCCGGCAACGCCTCCGCATACTATGACCGCCGCGATCGCCTTTCGCCCGCCGACCCGCCGCCGATTCCATGAACCCGCCAAGCCCCACCTCGCCCGCGCTCTCGACCGCCCCGGCGGACTCGAGCGACTCGGACCTCGCCGAGCGATCCTCACGAGGCGGGGCGTTGGCGATCGCTTCCGACCTGGCGAAGGCGAGATTGACCGCGCTGGTCCTGGCCACCGCTGCAGCGGGATTCGTGGTCGCGTCGCCCTTCGAAGTCGCCTGGGCGACGCTGGGGTGGACCGTGCTGGGCACCGGACTCGCCGCGGCGAGCGCGAGCATGCTCAACCAGCTCGTCGAGATCTCCCGCGACGCCCGGATGCACCGGACCCGGCATCGACCGCTCCCGGCGCGACGCGTGGGCCCGATGCCGGTCTTCGCCGCCGGCGTGGTCCTCGGCTACGCGGGCGTGGGGGTGCTGATGCAGTTCACGACG
The DNA here is from genome assembly GCA_017859745.1 of Planctomycetota bacterium. Taxonomy (GTDB): domain Bacteria; phylum Planctomycetota; class Phycisphaerae; order Phycisphaerales; family SM1A02; genus VGXO01. The sequence goes on along the minus strand of JAFMML010000018.1, from coordinate 44,138 downwards.
CTGCTCGCCGCCGGACTCGCGCTCGCGAATCTCCTGCTCTACGTGCTCGTCTACACGCCCCTCAAGCCGCGAACGACCCTGAACACGATCGTCGGCGCCGTGACGGGTGCGGTGCCTCCGATGATCGGCTGGGCCGCGGCCACGGACGACCTTCCCGTCGCTGCCTGGATCCTCGGCGGCATCCTCTTCGTCTGGCAACTCCCCCACTTTCTCGCCTTGGCGTGGATGTATCGCGAGGACTACGAACGAGGCGGGTTCCGGATGCTCCCGGCGGTCGATCGAGACGGCGCGGTCACGAGCCTCGTGGTCCTCGCGGGCAGTCTCCTGCTCGTGCCGCTGGGCCTTCTGGGCGTGCGCCTGGGCCTCGCCGGGTGGTGGTACGGCGGCGCGTCGGTCCTGCTTGCCGCGTGGATGATCTGGCGCTCGGTCGAGCTCTGGCTCGATCGAAGTGTCGAACGGGCTCGTCGGGTGTTCCTCGCGAGCCTCGCCTACCTGCCGCTGCTGCTCGGAGCGATGGTGCTCGATCGCGGCCCCGTCTCGCCGTGGGCCTGGGCCGACGGAGGGCGTCCGCTGTCGATCGAGATCGATCCGCAACTCGGCGTCGGCGTTCCCGACGGCGATGCGAGTCGCACCCTCGTCCCGTCACCGACCAACCTGCCGTGACTGGCGAATCCGACTTGACCGAGGAGCGTCCGTCGCTTCGAGGGCCGCTCTTGGCGACTCTCGGTCTTGCGAGTGTCGGTGTCGTCGTGGTCGCCGCCGTGGTTCTCGTCGGCGTGCTGCGAGGCGAACGCCCCGTTGGCGATGGTCGAGATCCCTCCACCTACGGATTCGAGATCGACGGTCTCGAGAGGCGCCCTGGCTTCGCGGCCTCGGGACTTCCGAGGGACTTCATGCCCGCCCTCGACGATCCCGAGACGATTCGCGGCGACGAGGTCGCCGAGTACAACGCCACCCATCGCCGTCGGCCGGTCGTCAGCGCCGACCGGGTCGTCGGGGTGACGATCGGCAACGAGTCCCGCGCCTATCCCCTGTCCCTGCTCGAGGTGCACGAGGTCGTCAACGATCGACTCGGAGACGTGCCGATCGCGATCTCCTTCAGCCCCCTCGCCGATGCCGTGATCGTGGTCGTTCGGGAGGTCGATGGGACTCCAGTGCGATTCGGCCTGAGCGGGCTGATGCTCGACGCGACGCATCTGCTCTACGACCGCGATGCGCCCGACGCCGCCAGCCTCTGGAGCCCCATCCGAAGACGTGCGATGAGCGGACCGCGGGCGGGCACCGCTCTCGAGCTCGTGACCGACGTCGCGGTCCTGTCGTGGCGGGACTGGCTCGCGACGCATCCCGACACGACCGTGGCGCTCGGAGACGAGGGATCGCGACTTCGAAATCGACGCGTCGACTACGCCCACTACCGCGACGACGACACCCTCCCGATGCCGGTCGAGGGACTTGAACGGCTCGCACCGGATGAACGCAAGCGTCCGGTTGTCGCCGTTCGATCCCCGGGTGGATCCTGGCGCGTCGTGCCGCTCGAGGCCCTTCGTGATGGAGAGATGATGCTCGACGGTGATCTGGCCGTGAACGCCACGGTGGATGCGAACAGCCGCACCGTGCATCTCTCGGCGGACATCCCGCTCGAGGTCGTGCCCTGCATGCGCTTCGCGACGCTGCCGCTGCTCGAGGAGACGACGGTCTCCGACGGCGGCGGCGACGGCCCCTGACACGAGTCGGAGGCCCGGATCAGGACGTCGAATCGGTCGTCGATGCGACCGAGGTCTCGGTCTCGTCGAGTCCCGCCATCTTGCGGAATCGATCCGAGGTGGCGAGCAGCTCGTCGTAGGTCCCCTGCCGCACGATTCGGCCGTGCTCGAGCTCGAAGATGATGTCGGCGTTCCGGACCGTGGTCAGCCGGTGGGCGATCAGCACCACGGTGCGTTCGCCGTGCAGCGCGTCGATCGATCGCATCACCTCCTGCTCGGTGATGCCGTCGAGGGCGCTGGTCGCCTCGTCGAACACGATGACCTTGGCGTCGCGATACAGGGCGCGGGCGATGCCGATCCGCTGCCGCTGACCGCCACTGAGCCGGACGCCCCGCTCGCCCACGACCGTGTCGAGGCCGTGCTCGCACGTGGCGACAAGTTCGTCGAGGTTCGCAAGCGACGCGCAGCGTGCCACCCGTTCAGGATCGATCGATCGCCGGTCGATCCCGAAGGCGATGTTCTGGGCGATCGTCCCGTCGGAGAGGAAGATCGTCTGCGGCACGTAGGCGAGACACCCCTGCCAGAGCCGACGTCGGTCTCCCGAAATCTCCTCGCCATCGACGACGAGTCGTCCCTCCTGCGGGCTCAGCAGGCCCAGCAGGATGTCGACCGCGGTTGTCTTGCCGGATCCACTCGCGCCGACGAACGCCACCGTCGACCCCGCAGGGATCTCGAGATCGATCTCCTTCAGCACCGCTGGGCCGTCCGTCGAGTAGCGGAATCCGATCTGCTCGAATCGGATCGATCGCTTCGGGCGGTCGTGCCACTTCTCGATATCGCGAGGCGTCGCACCCTCGAGAGTCTGCCGCTCCCGACCCAGTCGGATGTCGTCGGCGATCTTCTCGAACGAAGGACGGTTGTTCCGCATCACCGCAATGCATCGAAACACCGCCTGAAGCGACGGAAGCAGGCGGTACGCGGCCAGCCCGAAGAACGTCAGTTGGGCAAGGACGCCACCCAGGTTCGCTGCGCCTCTGGAGATCACCAGCGACACGCCCACCAGACCACATACCGCGATCGCCTCCAGGATGAACTTGGGACTGACGGAGATCACCTGTGCGTTGGCCTGCGTGCGGGAGATCCGCCAGCATCCCTGCTCGAAGGCTCGGCGGAAGACGTCCTGGGTGCCCAGGATAATGATCTCCTTGATGCCGCCGAAGCCCTCGTTGAGCGTCTTGACTTGTCGCGTCTGCTGCTCAGCGGTGATCTCCCCGTAGGCGAGCAGGCGCTTGCGGACGAGCACGTAGATCGCCACATAGGCGCCGCCGAGCAGCAGGGTCGCCCCCATCGCCACATACGGGTTCACAACGACGATCGCGCCGATGATCACGACGATCGAGACGAGCGAGGTCACCAGCGTCACCCCGGTCTGGAGGATGCCTGCGAGGACTCTTGCCACCTGCTGCAGGGTGTTGTTGACGAGGGTGGCGCTGTTGGTGCTCGCGTGGAACAGGTACTCGCGCGACAGGTACTCCCTGAACAGCACCGTCTGGAAGTCGTTGCCGACCCAGAAGGCGAACCGCGTGATCGCAAGCGTCCCAAGCAGGTTGACGGCTCCCGACACGACGATCGCACCGACGAGTCCGATCCCGAGGTACAGGATGAACCGCTCGTGCGATGGCTGGCCCAGCAACGTCCAGATCCGCCCGAGCCACTCGTTGCGCTCGACGATGCCCGGGTCTCCGAGGACCGCGAAGAAGGGCATCACCGCGGCGATCCCGAAGACCGTCGAGAACGCCATGAAGATCGAGACGAACTGGAGCAGGACGAGGCGGCGCTTCTGACGCGGCTCGAGCAGGTTCCAGAGTTGGATCAGAACGCTTCGCACGGGAGATCGGGTCTCGGCAGCCTCGGGGAACGGTCGATGATCCGGTCGACGAGCCGACCGCCCCCCTGGGTGGCGAAGACCACCGCCTGATGGTTCTTCGGCGAATTGCCGGCGACTCTATCGCCTGTCGTCCCAGACGATCGACTGCCGCGGTCGCTTCCGAGGCTACGGGGGCACATTCCGCCTCAGGGGGCCGCCCACCAGAGCAGGCCGTAGAAGCCGAGCCACGCCAGACCGAGAAAGTGCCAATACATCGCCGTGAACCGCACGCTGCCAATGCGCTGCGGACGCGGTCCGGGACCGGTCCAACGTCCCAGAACCCAGAGGATCGCCACGAGGCCTCCGACGACATGCAGACCGTGGACCCCGGTCAGCACATAGAAGGTCCACGCGTAGAGGTCGGTGGTCGGCACGAGTCCATCCCGCCACCACTCCAACCACGCCCCGCCCTGCAGGAGCAGGAAGGCAACACCGCCCCCGAACGCCATCGTCAGGCCGCGACGTGGATCGAGGTCGGCGACGGCCCGTCTTTCGGACGCGGCCAGCAGAACGCTGACCCCGGCGAGCACCAGCGTGCTGAACAGAAGGATCGGTGGCGGTGGCGATGCGTCGGGCGAGGACCACAGGTCGCTGGAACCCAGATCGAGCCGCACCGCGACGAACGCGATCATCGCCGCAGCGAAGAAGACCCCCAGGACGACGAGAAAGACCCACATTCCGAAGGTGCCCGCGGCAAGGCGAGCCTCGGGATGGTCGAACGGGGAGTTCCGATCCGACTCGGAGGAGATTGACGGTCGAACGCCGGACACGTCGGCACGCCTCCTCCTTGGGGTCAACACGCCGAGAGAACCGCACCCCTACGCGCGTCGTCCTCGATCGACGGCCGCAGCTCGATCGGATTCCGGACGGCGATCTCCTCAGGAACCGATCGGTCCGGTGGTCACGTCCTCGGCGATCGGCGCGTAGGGCGCGTCGGAATCGAGCGTCTCCTGCACCGTCTTGGCGTTGCCGTTGTAGAGGCTCGGCCGGTACATGTGGGTGTCGGTCATCGCGATGCCCACGAGCAGCACCACGAAGACGATCGAGCCGAGCAGCACCAGCGAATTGAAGGGGCGGTCCCAGAGGAGGTGCATGAAGACCAGCACCACCAGCACCGCCTTGACCACCGCCACCGCCAGCGCGATGACGATGTTGAACTCGCCGACGTCCACGTAGCGGACCGCGACGGTCACGACGGTCAGGAAGAGAAGGGTGAGCCCGGTCAGCACCAGCGTGCGGATCGGCACGAGGTGGCCGACGAGGGGGTGGACCTCGCCGTCGGCGTGGGCGTGTTGATCGTGCATTGCGCTCATGGTCGATGCGTCGGGGGCGTTCAGTGGATGAGATAGAACAGCGGGAACAGGAAGATCCAGATCAGGTCGACGACGTGCCAGTACAAGCCGCCGAGATCGACCGGCGTGTAGTACTTGCTGCCGAAGTGGCCCTTGAGCCCCTTCCAGATCAGCCAGCCGATCACGATCATTCCGACGACCACGTGGATGCCGTGCAGGCCGGTCATGGCGTAGTAGATCGCGAAGAACTGGTGGGTCCCCACCGGCATCCTCGGATCCTCGAGGTGCTTGACCGCCGGTTCCTCGGCGGTCTCGGGATAGGCCGCCGCCTTCACGGGCTCGCCAGCGGGATCGGCGATGCCGGAAGGGCCGACCGGCGCCTTCGCGATCACCGACGCTTCGGCGGGAGGCATGTCGTACATCGCCGCCACCGGCGACGCCTCGGCGAGTGCCGCGGTCTCGAACGTGGGCAACGCCGCCACGACGTCCTCGGCCGGAGCCGTCTGCACGTCCATCGCCACCTCCTCGTTGGGCGGCGTGTAGAACCCGGGGCCCCATACGAGATGGTCGTGGATCTTGTGGGTGTACTCGAAGTACTTGATCACCATGAACCCGATCGCGCCCATGAAGGTGAGCACGAGGCACACGATCATCGCCTTGATCTTGTCGGTCTGCGCGAAGCGGACCGCGAGGGCCATGGTGAGGCTCGAGGCGATCAGGACGCAGGTGTTGATGCCGCCCATGATCGTGTCGAGGTAGTTCGCGCTGTACGCGAACACCTCCGGGTTCTTGAACCGCAGCACCGCGTACGCCGCGAAGAGGCCCCCGAAGAAGAGGACCTCGGTCGCGAGGAACAGCCACATGCCCAGCTTCCCGCTGTCGAACTGCTGCGCGGGCGTGTCGAAGTGGTGGGCGAGGAACGGATGCTCGCCGTGGCCGTGGTGGTCGTCGTGGTCGTGCCCGTCGGCATGCGACTCGGGGCTCGTCGGGATCGCCGACATGGATCAGGCTCCGGTGGCGGGCTTCTCCCGCAGCGAGGGATCGAGACTCCGGTCCACGACGTAGCCCTGTTCGGCCTCGTCCCAGCGGACCACGCTGAAGTCGTAGCAGTCGCCCACGGTGGGGGTCTTCTTGAAGTTGTAGTAGGGCGGCGGCGAGGTGCACTGCCATTCGAGGCTGCGGCCGCCCCACGGGTTCGCAGGCGCCTTGCGTCCCCGATAGCAGGAGTGCAGCAGGTACACCGCGATCACCCCGAAGCCGATCGCCATGATGTACGAGCCGATCGACGAGATGACGTGGTAGGTCTGGAACTCCGGCAGGTAGTCGTAGTACCGCCGCGGCATGCCCTGGCTGCCCAGCATGAACTGGGTGAAGAAGGTCACGTTGAAGCCGATGAAGACCAGCCAGAAGCCGATCTGTCCCCACTTCTCGGAGTACATGCGACCGGTCATCTTCGGCCACCAGTGGTGGAGCCCGCCGATCATGGCGATCAGGGCGCTTCCCATCATCACGTAGTGGAAGTGGGCCACCACGAAGTAGGTGTCGTGCAGGTGGATGTCCACGTTCAGCGTGCCGAGGTGGATTCCGGTGAGGCCGCCGATCGTGAACAGGAAGATGAACCCGAGTCCGTACATCATGGGCGTGTTCAGGCTGATCGAGCCCTTGTAGAGCGTCGCCAGCCAGTTGAAGACCTTGATCGCCGAGGGGATCGCGACGCTGAAGGTGATCGCCGAGAACAACGTGTTCATCAGGGCGCTCTGGCCGCTGGTGAACATGTGGTGGCCCCACACCAGGAAGCTGAAGATCGCGATCGCCACGGAACTGAAGGCGATGAAGCGGTAGCCGAAGATGTGGCGGTGCGAGTGGACGGAGATGATCTCGCTGATGATGCCCATCGCCGGCAGGATCATGATGTACACCGCCGGGTGGCTGTAGAACCAGAAGAAGTGCTGGTAGAGCACCGGGTCGCCGCCCATCGCCGGGTTGAAGATCCCGATGTCCAGGGTCCGCTCGACGATCAGCAGCAGCAGGGTGATCGCGAGGACCGGCGTCGCGAGGACCTGGATCAGCGCCGTCGCGTAGAGCGCCCAGAGGAACAGCGGCATCCGGAACCAGGTCATTCCCTTCGGCCGGAGCTTGTGGATCGTCACCACGAAGTTCATGCCGGTGAAGATCGAGCTGAACCCGAGGATGAACACCGCGGTCAGGATCGGGATCACGCCGCCGGTCGAGGTCGTCGTCGAGTACGGGGTGTAGAACGTCCAGCCGGTGTCGAAGCCGCCCATGCCCAGCGACATGAGGGCGAACGCCGCACCGAACATCCACAGCCAGTAGCTGAAGAGGTTGAGCCGGGGGAACGCCACGTCCTTCGCGCCCAGCATGATCGGCAGCACGAAGTTGCCCAAGGCCGCCGGGATGCTCGGGATGATCACGAGGAACACCATGATCGCACCGTGCAGCGTGAACACCTGGTTGTACTGGTCGGCATCCATGATGGTGCCGCCGGGGGTGAGGAGCTCGGTCCGGATCAGCAGCGCGAACACGCCGCCGATGAAGAAGCTCACCAGCACCGAGACCAGGTACATCACCCCGATCCGCTTGTGGTCGAGGGTGAGGATCCACGAAAGCACGCCGCGGCCGTGCTTCAGGTAGTCGTCGGACGCCGGGGTGTCGGCGAATCCGGGTCTGCTGAGATCGAGGGTCGTCATGGTCGTCTCCCGGGCCCGCGACGTCGGGGCCCGTCTCTCGGTGCGGTCACTCCGCGGGGGCGTTCTTCCAGCTGCCGTCGGCGTTGAACTCGTCGACGTTCTTGATCATCCCGATGATCGCATCGATCATCCGGTCGTTGAGCTGACCCTTGAAGGTCGGCATCGCGTTGGTGTAGGGCTTCACGAGATGGTTGCCGGGGTTGAGGATGGAGTTGCGGAGGTAGTCCTCCGGCGTGGCGAACTCCTTCCCGGGCCCGACGTGATCGGCGAGGGTGGTCCCGTCGTCGAAGACGGTGCTGCCTTCTCGAGACCGATCCCACAGGCCCTTCCAGGTCGGCCCGGTGTTGGGGCCGCCGTCGAGGCTGTGGCAGTTCGCGCACCGGGCGAACAGCTTCGGTCCCGCCTTGAAGTAGAGCTCCTCGTCGGGAATGGCGTCGAGCCACTGCCCCTGCTCGGTCACCCACTCCTCGAACGCGGTCTCCTCGAGGACGTAGACCTTGCGGTTCATGTTGGAGTGGCCGGTGCCGCAGTACTCCGTGCAGAACAGGTCGTAGGCGGCCTGCTCGTCCTCCCCGGTCGGATCGTCCGACTGGAACCAGACCTGGTTGTAGCGGCCGGGCACCACGTCGCGCTTGATGCGGAACTGCGGGATGAACAGACTGTGCAGCACGTCCTCGGACCGCATCACCAGACGCACCGGGCGCTCCGAGGGGATGTACAGGTCGTCCGAGCTGGCGCCGTTGGGGTACTTGAACGTCCACAGCCACTTGGCGGCGACGACGTCGATGTCGTAGGTGTCGCGGGGCGGCGTGGCGAAGTTCAGGAACCCCTTGAAGCCCATGAAGAAGATCACGATGACGATGATCAGGGGAACGATCGTCCAGGTGACCTCGAGCGGCGTGTGGTGGGTCGGTCCCGCACTGAATCCCTCGTGCGAATGGGACTTCTGCCGATAGCGCCATGCGAACCAGACCAGCAGGAACGTCACCAGCGCGAAGAAGAAGTAGCAGATCCAGTTGATCAGATCGAACATGAAGTCCGTCTCGCCCGCGATGGTCGAGGCGGCTTCGGGGAGCCAGAACGTGGCACCGTCGCTGGTGGCGAGCAGGGCGTTGAAGGTGGCGGGCGGAAGGGTCATGGTCGTCCTCGGTCTGCGGCTCGTGCCGCGTGCTCTCGCTCGATTCGGTTCAGATCAGGCGGTCTCCCCGGAGGCCGGCGCCACGGTCGCCTCGGCGCGACGCGCTCGCCACTCCCGCCACCACATCGTGCCCACGCCTCCGCCAAGGAGCAGCAGGGTCAGGGCGCCTCCGATCTGCATCAGGCGCATCGCGAAGACCACGTAGCCGCCCGCATCGGGGTCGTACACGTGGCACCACAGGATGAAGCGGTCCCAACTCGATCCGATCCTGCCCTCGGAAGCCTCCAGCAGGGCGAGGCGCAGATTCCTGGGGTCGTACTTCGTCCCGTAGAGGTATCGCGACACCCTGCCGTCGGGGGTGATCACGAAGATCGCGGCGGCGTGGGCGATCTCGCCGTCGGCCTGTGGGCGGTAGCCGAAGCCGACCGCGTCCGCGAGCGCCTTCGAACTCGCCTCGGGACCGGTCAGGAAGTGCCACTTGTCGGAGACGCCGGGGCGTCCGTACTCGACGACGTAGCCCTGCTTCTTGGCGGCCGCGAGTTCGTGCCGTTCGTCGGGGTTGATCGAGGCGGCGACGACGCGGAACTTCTCGCCCGCCGTCCAGTCGAGATCCTCCAGCGACTTCACCATGCCGTTGAGCACGAGGTTGCACAGCATCGGGCAACGGAAGTACCCCAGCTGCAGCAGCACCGGTCGCTCGCCGTCGAAGAGGTCGCCCAGGCGAATGGTGCTGCCATCGTCGTCGGTGAAGGTCGCATCGAGCGGCAGGCGCTCGTCGAGCTTCTCCACGATGTCGACCCCGGCGAGTTCGGCCGGCACGTCGGCGAGAAACCCGGATCCCGAATCCTCCGCCATCGCCGGCGCCGTCATCGACACTGCGAACGTCGCCACCATCGCGGTGGCGGCGATCCGTCGTGCGAACCGGCGGAAGGTCGGCAGGTGGGAGGTCATGGTCGGAAGGTGGAGGATGCGAACGGGACTTGATCGAACGATGGTGCGGGGTCGCGGACGATGCTGTGGAACGGTCGAAGGAGCGGAGTCGCGGCGGCGGCCGAGGTTCGTTCCTGGAATCACGAAGTCGGGACGAGGCCGATGCCGGTTTCAGTTCTTCCTGAAAGATAGGTCCTGAGTCGTCGAGAGAGCGGGTCTGAGTCTCAAACTTGGTCTGCTTCTCGGTCGCGGGGTCCGGATGGCCGAGGTCACCCCAACCGGAGGGGTTGGTGATTGGCCAATGCCCCCGGGTCAGCCGCCTCCGTGCTGGGCGGCGATCTGCTCCATGGCCGCCTGGATCGGGATCCGTCTCTTGGCGACGCCGGTGTCGGGATCGGTGTACTCGCCGCTTTCGGCCAGCATCAGGTTCTGCTCGTTGCGGAGTTCCATCAGGCGCTTGGCGGGCTGATCCACCACCTTCCGGTCGAACTCGGCATTGGAGAAGTTGAAGAAGAGCGCTGCCAGCGCCACCAACAGCACCACCAGCACGACGATGCTGGCGATGGTGATGAACCAGGACGATCCGGGTTCGGGATCGTCCAGCAGGACTTCGGCATCGACTGATTCTGCGGTGGTGCTCATGGGGTCCGGCTCGTGAACGACGGGCGGCTCATTGGTTCTCGAAGGCGACGGCGTTGCGAAGCCACGGATCCCGACGGCAGACGAGCGGATAGCGCTCGAGGCGGTTCAGGGTGGCCCACAGGAAGATGCCGCCGAGTCCGACGGTCATGGTCAGATGGATGGGATTGAGGAGGCCGGTAGGCGTGTCGCGATACGCCTCGACGACCGACATGTAGTCGGTGGCGTAGGCGAGGTCGTGCGGGATGACCGGCATGACCAGCCAGAAGAAGTCCAGCCACGCGAAGGCGATCATCCACACCGCGCCGAACACCAGCAGCTTCGGCATCCGCTTGGGCCACTTCGAGATGAGCCCGACGAACGGGATGATGAAGTGGCCGAACAGCAGCGCGAAGCTGAGGATCGGCCAGTTGCCCAGTTGTCGGGCGAGATACCAGCCGGTCTCCTCGGGAATGTTGGCGTACCAGATCAGCATGTACTGGCTGAACGCGATGTACGCCCAGAAGACGATGCCGAACCCGAAGAGCAGCTTGCCGAGATCCTGGTAGTGCTCGGCGGTGACCAGGCCCTTCAGGCGACCGCTCCGCTGCAGCAGCACGCAGCAGATGATGATGGCACTGAAGCCGGTGGTGGCGCAGGCGGCGAAGAAGTAGACGCCGAACATCGTGCTGAACCAGCCCGGCGAGAGGCTCATGATCCAGTCGAACGCCGCGAAGCTCGTGGTCAGACCGAAGAGGATCGCGGCGGGGCCGGCCCACTTGGAGAGTCTGGCCTCGGCCGCCTCGCTGCCGCTTTCGCCGACCTCGAGCGAACCCTTCAGGAAGAACCGTGCCAACATCGCCCACACCCCGAAGTAGACGACCGCCCGGATCCAGAAGAACGGCTGGTTCAGATACGCAGCCTTCTTGACGACCAGGTCGTACTCGCCCGGGTTGTGCTCGCGAAGGTGCTCCAGATCCGCCCAAGGGAAGATCAGGTAGAGCTTGCCGGTCGCGGCCATCACCGCGAACGGGAGGAACAGCACCCAGATCCACGTCAGGTTCGACGCGATCAGTTCGGCGGGGCGCCGCACCGTCACGCTCCACGCGGCGTGGGTCAGGTGCTGGATGATCACGAAGAAGAGGGCCCCGAGCGAGATCGAGAGGACGACGAGGAACACCTGCAGCCAGCTCTTCGCCAGCAGGATCCCCTGATCGCCTCCGAACATCGGCGCCGCGAGCACCGACAGGCCGATGCCGATCACGCCGAGCACCAGCGCGGCCCGACGCGCCGAAAGGCCGGCGGCCCCGAGTCGGGTGTTCTCGGTGCCGAGCAGGGAATCCATCGAGTTCTCGGCGGCGGGAGCGTGACTCATCGGGTCGCCTCCGCCCGCAGTCCGGCGGGCGCGTTCTGGCTCAGCTGGAGGGCCCGCACGTAGGCGACGATCGCCCACCGGTCCTCGGTGGCGATCTGCGCCTCGTAGCCGGCCATGTTGCGAATGCCCTTGGAGATCGAGTGGAAGATCTGGCCCACCGGCTGGGCCGCGACCTCGGGAGCGTGCACGCTCTTGGGCTGCACCCACGCGGTGCCCTGCAACGGGCCGTCGGCGTTCGCCATGAGGGTCATGGCCCGTTCGTTGACGATGCCGTCGCCGTAGCCCGCATCGCCGTGGCAGACCGCGCAGTAGATGCCGAACCGCTGCTTGCCGCGCTCGACGAACTCGAGATCCACGTCGATGCGAGCAGGGAACTCCGAGGCCCAGGAGCCGTCGTCGAGGGTGCCCTCGTGGAAGTGCGGGTCGTCGAAGACCTCGCCACGCGCCACCGCCCCGGGCACCGGCTGCCGCATCGCCCGGTCGTCCGCGAAGAGCGGGTTCGGAGTCTGCGTCTTGAACTTCGACTGGTAGTCCATGTCCTGCACGATGTGGATGGGGCGTCCCTCGCTCGGGGTCGAGCGGATCTTGGCGACGATCGCCGGGGGCACCGCCAGCAGCAGCAGCAGCACGAAGCTCGAGTAGATGATCACGCGGGGCATGGTTCCTCCTCGACGGCCTCGACCGCGCACGGCCCGAGCCCCTTCAGGAACTCCTCGGTGACGCCGGCGCGGTAGCGGGGGTCGCGCGCCTCGATGACCACGAAGAATCGGTCGTTGGTGACGCGTCGGAAGCGATCGTTGGCAAGCAGCGGATGGGAGTGCCGGGGCAGTCCGTTGAACAGGAACATCAGTCCGAAGCAGGAGGTCGCCGCGAGCAGGATGGTCAGTTCGAACATGACCGGAATGAACGCCGGCAGCGACATCAGCGGCTTGCCGCTGATGAGGAACGGATACCCCGTGACCCACACCAGGGCCCAGATCGAGAAGTCCCAGCTGTTGGTGAAGGACTGCAGCAGGAAGGCGATGGTGGTTCCGGTGAGTCCTGCGAAGAACACCGGGATGGGCAGGATGGTGTTGCGGATGCCCATCGCCTTGTCGAGACCGTGCACCGGAAACGGCGTGCAGCAGTCCCACCAGCGATAGCCGGCCTTGCGGACCTCTTCGGCGGCCTTCATGAGGGCCCCTGGGGTCTCGAACTCCGCGATCACCCCGTACAGGCGGCGGGGCGGGGCGCCGGCGGGACCGGTGCGCTCGCTCGGCGTGGTGACGAGAGTGGTCATGCGTGGCTCCCCTTCTCCTCGGACGCCGCTTCACCGTGACCGTGCTCGCCGTGGTGCGGGTCGGCCTGCGGCATCACCGCCTTGACCTCCGCCATGGCGATCATCGGAAGGAAGCGGCAGAACAGCAGGAACAGCGTGAAGAACAGACCGAAGGCCCCGATCATCGTTCCGATGTCGACCCACGTCGGGATGAACATGTCCCACGAACTCGGCAGGAAGTCGTTGGCGAGGCTCGTGACGATGATCACGTACCGCTCGAACCACATGCCGACGTTGACGACGAGGCTCAGCACGAACATCAGCGGGATGCTCGTTCGGATCGCCTTGAACCAGAAGAGCTGCGGGGTGATCACGTTGCAGCTGACCATGATCCAGTAGGCCCACCAGTACTGCCCGAAGGCCCGGTTGATGAAGGCGAACTTCTCGTAGATCGCGCCGGAGTACCAGGCGATGAAGAACTCCATCCCGTAGGCGTATCCGACCATGCAACCGGTCACCAGGATGACCTTGTTCATGTTGTCGAGATGCCGAAGCGTGATCAGGTTCTTCAGGCCGAACATCTCGCGAGCCGGAACCGCGAGCGTCACCACCATCGCGAACCCCGAGAAGATCGCACCCGCCACGAAGTAGGGCGGGAAGATCGTGGTGTGCCAACCCGGCAGCTGGCTCGTGGCGAAGTCGAAGGACACCACCGAGTGCACCGAGAGCACCAGCGGGGTGGAGAGCGCCGCCAGCAGCAGGTACGCCCGCTCGTAGCGGTGCCAGTGCCGGTTGGATCCCCGCCATCCCAGCGCGAACACCCCGTAGGCGAACTGCCGGAACTTCGTGGTGGCGCGGTCCCGCAGCGTCGCGAGGTCCGGCACCATGCCGGCGAACCAGAACAGCAGCGAGACCGTGAAGTAGGTGCTGACCGCGAAGACGTCCCAGAGCAGCGGACTTCGGAACTGCGGCCACATCTCCATCTGGTTGGGGATCGGGAACAGCCAGTACACCACCCACACGCGGCCGACGTGGATCGCCGGGAAGATGCCGGCGCACATGACCGCGAAGATCGTCATCGCCTCCGCGAAGCGGTTGATGCCGGTCCGCCACTTCTGACGGAAGAGGAAGAGGATCGCCGAGATCAGCGTGCCCGCGTGGCCGATGCCGATCCAGAAGACGAAGTTGGTGATGTCGAACGCCCACATCACCGGGTTGTTCAGGCCCCACACGCCGACGCCGGTGAAGATCAGGTACAGCACGCAGAAGCCGAGCAGGCCGACGAGGCCCACGCTGATCACGAAGGCGATGTACCAGGCCATCGGGGGGCGCTTGGCCTCGGTCACCCGGCACACCGTGCGGGTCACCTCGCCGAACGTGTCCATGCCCAGCACCAGCGGCTCGCGACGCCCCGGCCGATTGCCGGTGTTGTCGACTTCACCTCCGATGGTGCCGGAGGCGCCCACGCCGGCGGCGTCGCCCATGTCGGCCGGCAGACTGCTCATGCCGAGGTCTCCTCTCGCAGCACGGCGGCATGCCCGCCGTCGTCATGCCCGTGGTCGTGACCGTCGCCGTGATCGTGACCGTGGCCGTGGCCGTGGCCGTGATCTCGCTCGATCGCGGGGTTGCTCACCTTCGCGAGGTATCGCAGGCGCGGTCGGTTGTTGAGTTCCTCGAGCATCTCGTAGCTCAACTTGCTGCGGTGCAGCTTCGCCACGCGGCTCTCGGTCTGATTCAGATCGCCGAAGACGATCGCCTCCGTGGGGCATGCCTGGGCGCACGCCGGAACGATGGCCCCGTCCGGAATGCTCCAGGTGGCCTCGCCGCTGGCGACGCCGCCCCGCTGGGCCCACTCGTTCTTGAACCTGATCTTGGCCTCGGAGATCCGCTGCGTGCAGAAGGTGCACTTCTCCATGACGCCGCGGGTGCGGACGGTGACCTCCGGGTTGAACTGCATGCGACGCCACTCGTTGGGGCCGTCCTTGAGGTAGTAGTCCGGCTTGACCGCGAACGGCCCCTCCTGCTCGCGGATCGGATCCCTTCGCTGGTAGTCGAAGTAGTTGAACCGACGGACCTTGTAGGGGCAGTTGTTGGAGCAGTACCGCGTGCCGATGCAGCGGTTGTAGACCATCACGTTGAGGCCTTCCTCGTCGTGCACCGTCGCCGCCACCGGACACACCTGCTCGCACGGGGCGTTCTCGCAGTGCTGACAGGCGACGGGCTGCATCAGCACCGCGTCGGGCCGGGCGGCGTTCTCGCCTCGGTAGTAGCGGTCGATGCGGATCCAGTGCATCTCGCGCCCGCGAGCGATCTGGTCCTTGCCGACGACCGGCACGTTGTTCTCGGCCTGGCAGGCGGTGACGCACGCCCCGCATCCGATGCAGGTCGAGAGGTCGATCGACATCGCCCATGCGAACTTCGCGCCGTCGAGGTTGGTCTCCTCCCACAGCGAGAGGCGGCTGGCCACGTGCGTGCGATGCCGGGCGAAGTCGGGATGGTCGCGGTACTCGCCGAGCGTCCCTTCGCGGACCAGCGTCGGCAGACGCTCCTGGATGCCCGCCTCCGGCACCGACTCGACGAGGGCGTCGACGGCACCGTGGTCCTGGGTGCGGGCGAACGCGTAGCGGCCGTCGGTCCTGGTCGCACGAACGCCGGGCACGATGTGCGACGCCGCAAGCGTGCGGACCCGATACGCGTCGAAGCCCGCATCCGCGGCGATGGTGCCCGCGACGGCGCCGCGTCCGTAGCCGAGGCTGAGTGCGAGCACGCCTTCGGCCTGCCCGGGCTGCACCGCCACGGCGGCGTCCACCGAGCGTGCGCTTCCGCCGGCATCGACGGTCACCGAAACCATGTCGCCCGTCGAGAGACCCATGCTCTTCGCGGTGGGCACCGAGACCAGCAGCGCGTTGTCCCAGGTGAACTTGGTGACCGGCTCCGGAAGCTCCTGCAGCCAGCCGATGTTCGCGAAGCGGCCGTCGTACACGGTTCCATCGCGAGTGAACGCGAGTTCGAGGCCGGGTTCGCCCACCGGCATCGGAAGTGCAGACATCGCCGAGCCGATGGCGGCCGCGTCCGCCGAGACGGTGGCGATGGGCAGTTGCGTGCCCTTCTCGACACCGTCGTTGAGCGACTTCCGCCAGAGACGCTCGAAGGCCTTTCCGCTGGTTCCGGTGCGCTCCATCATCGCCCGACGAACCAGCTGATAGCCGTCGAAGGGAGCCTCGCCCGCCATCATCGCGACCATCTCGAGAGCGCTTCGGCCGCCCTGCTGCATCGAGACCAGAGGCTCGATCAGCGGCTGCACGAGGCTGACGGTGCCGTCCCAGGCGCGAGCGTCGTTCCAGCTCTCGAGGAAGTGGGCACGCGGAAGATGCCAGCTGCACGCGGCGTCCGCGCTGGTCTCGTTGCGATGGAAGGAGAGGTGCACGACCTCTTCGGCCTTGGCCATGCAGGCGGCGAAGTCGAGATCCGCCGGCGCGTCGTAGACGGGATTGCCGCCCAAGATCGCCAACGTCGAGATCGAGCCGGAGGAGAGCTTGCCGCAGAGGTCGCGGATCGCCGCGGACCGCGTGGGCCGATCGGCGTCGCTCGCCTCGCGATAGGCGATGGTGCGGCCGGCGTTGCCGAGGCGTTCGTTGAGCATCGCCACGAGCGCATGCACCGCGGCGGGCTGGTTCGGTCCGACGACGACGAGCCCCTCGCCGGGGTGATCCTTCAGGTCTCGTGCGGCGGCGTCGAGGATCTCGAGGTCCTGCGCGGAGAGTCGCGACGCGGCCGGGGATCCCGCCAGCGACGTCAACGCCGCGCCGAGCGGGCCGTCCGGGGCCGCGCCCACCCGCTCCGCGAGCATCGCGGCGATCGCCGCGATGTCGGTCCCGCGCACCGGAACCCGCTCGTCGGCATTGACGCCGGTCAGGGTCAGGGTCGGCTCGAACGCGTAGAGGCGTCCGAGTTCCTGCGACGCCGGGTCGGCGGCGTCCACGCGACGCGTCGAGGCGAAGCCGCGAGCGTCGCGAATCGCCGTCGGGGTGTTCCGAAGGACGTCCGCGTCGAGAGTCACCACGACCTTCGCCTGGGAGAAGTCGCGCTCGGGACGAACCGGACGGCCGAACGCGGTGGCGAGACCGGTCCGCTCGTGGTCGTCGTCGATCGCCTCCCACTCGCACCAGGTCGCCTTGGGGAACCGAGCCATGAACCGCTTGCGGGCCGCGGTCATGGTGGGCCCCGAGAACGCCTCGCTCATCACCGCGAGCCCGGCACCGCCGTCGGCCTCGTGTCCGGCGAGGCGATCGGTCATGAACGACTCGAACTTCGAGAAGGCGTCGGAGCCGGCGGCCTCGCCGTTGCGCATCGCCAGCCTCGATCGCTCCGGGTCGTAGAGCTCGAGCACCGAGGCCTGCGAGATGGGATCGCAGGCGCCCAGCGTGAAGGGATGGTCGGGATTGCCTTCGATCTTGATGGGACGGCCGTCGTAGCTCTTGACGAGAAGTCCGCTCGCCACGCCACCCAGCTCCATCGCCGTCGCGTAGTGGACCGGAATGCCCGGCGTCCGGTCGGCGGGTCGTGCCGCATAGGGCACGATGGTCAGTTCGGGACGGCGTCGGCAGCCGGCGAGACCGACGCCGGCGAGGGCGAAGGACGCACCCATGACCCGGAGGAACTGCCGACGGTCGTCGCCCTCGAGGCGATCGGCGCCCTCGGGGAACTCCCGCTCCATGAATTCACGAAACTCCGGCGAGTCGGCGCGATCCTCGAGACTGCGCCAGTACGCGCGGCCCTGACGGACCGCCATCGGCGCCTCGTGCTCGGGAGATTCGCATCCCTCGCCGCCGGCGAGTGCGTCGGTCGGCTTCACCGATGACATGTCGAGCAGTTCTCCGAGGGATGGATGTCGTACTTGGCCAGCAGGCCCTCGCGCTCGGTGTCGGTCAGCTCGAACTCCGGCTGATAGGCCATGTTCGTGACCTCGGACACCGGGCGAAGGTGCGGCTCGGGATTGCGGTGGCAGTCGAGGCACCAGCCCATGGAGAGCGGCTGCGACTGGTAGACGACCTCCATCTGGTCGATGCGGCCGTGACAGCTGACGCAACCGACGCCGCGGTTCACATGCGCCGCGTGGTTGAAGTAGGAGTAGTCGCCGAGCTTGTGGATGCGGATCCACTCGATCGGCTTGCCGGTTCGGTAGCTCTCCTGCACCTCGACGAGCTTGGGACTCTCCGGCCGAATCTGCGTGTGGCAGTTCATGCAGGTCTGCGTCGGCGGGACCGCCGCGTGCGAAGCGTCCTCGACGGTGTTGTGGCAGTACCGACAATCCATGCCGAGCTGCCCGGCGTGAAGGGCATGGCTGAACGGCACTGGTTGCACCGGCTGGTAGCCCGCGTCGAGCGTCTTCGGGCTGAACCCGTATGCGACGAAGAACACGGCGTAGAGCGGCATGACCGCTCCCGCCGCGATCAAGCCGGGCAGCAGCAGATTCGACCACTTCGGGAAGAGGAATCGACTCATGATGAGAGCGGTGAGGCAACGAGACCGCCGTGGGGGCACGGCGGTCGGTGGAGCGAGCCGCCCGTCGCCTTTCGAGGGCAACGGCGGAACCAGATGGACTCTGTGAAACTTTTCACGAACTGGACCTATCGATGCTAAGGCACGCCATAAGGGGCGGTCAAGACACGGAAAACGTGCCCGAGACCCGTGCTCCCGCCAAGCGAGGGGTCATCGGCGAGTTGCCCCGATCGGGTCCGAAACTCGGCCCCGTCGACCTGTCCGAGTAATAAATTGATAAATGATCTGCCCCCCGATCGGCCTCACCCGCACCCGCTCGGCGGCGTACCCTCCGCGGCGACATGCTGATCTCCTCCTATCTCCGTCCGGAACTGGCGATCGTCCTCACCGAGTCGATCGATCGGAAGGCGCTGTTCGCCACGCTGGGCGAGCGGGTCGCCTCGATCAGCGACGTGGCGGCGGAAGCGGTCTCCGAGGGTCTCGCCGAACGAGAATCGCAGTGCTCGACGGTGCTCGAACAGATCGCCGACATCGGCATCGCCCTGCCCCATGCGGTCCTCCCTGGCATTCCAGAACCCCTCGTGGCGGCGGTCGTGGCCCCTTCCGGCATCGCCTTCGGCCCCGACGGCAGCGCCGTGCATCTGGTCCTTGCGATCTTCGGGAACCCCGACAGTCCCTGGCAGCATGTGCGGATGCTCGCCAGACTCGCCCGGATCGTGGCCGGCAAGGGCGCGGTGGGCCGCCTCGCCGGAGCCGGAGATGCCGCGGAGCTCTTCGAACGACTCAAGGCCGAGGACGCCTCCCATGGCTGAAGCGCCCTCGAGTCGTTGCCTCCTGATCCTGATCGCGCGGAACGAGGAGTCCTTCGATCCACTCGCGACCGGTCTGCTCGATGTCGGCATCACCGGCGCGACCGTCGTCGACTCGAAGGGCCTGGGGGCGATCATCCGGGAGGAGATGCCGATGTTCGCCGGACTCGCCGCGTTGCTGCCGCGGGAGACCGGAAGCCGAATCCTCATCTCGGTCACCACCCGCGATCGGATCGAGGCGGTGCGAGCGTTCATCGAGGAGATGAAGCCGGGACAGCGTCCGATCGGCGCGGTGCTTCCGGTGGAGTCGACCCTCGGGCTGCCGGACGAGTCGTGAACCGATGATCGCCGCTCTCCTGATTGCGGCCGATGGAGTTCCGACCGCCGCCGGAGGCGGCGACGGCGTCCCCATCGGCTTCCGGATCTTTCTCGCGGTTCTCGCTCTGGGCGGACTGGCCATCGCCGCGGGCACACCGTTCTCGCGTCGTCTGCATCGCAACCGCGCCGTGGCGGCGCTCTCCGCCGGCGGGTGGTTCGCGGTGCTCGCAGGCATCGCGCTCGGACCGGTGGGTCTCGACCTCGTCGACGAAGGCATCTTCTCGGGACTGCGACCGCTGGTCGTGGTCGCGCTGGGCTGGGTCGGCCTGATCGTCGGCCTGCAGGCGAGATGGAAGATCCTGCAGGCGGTGCCAGGGGTGATCTGGACCTGGACGGTGAAGGACGCTGCCATGTCCGCGCTCGTCGCCGCCTCGCTGGGAGCGATCGTCCTGGGCCTGGCCGTCGAGAACGCCTTCGCCCATCCGGCGGCGCTGTTCGCCCCGCTCGCGACGCTTGCGGCGGCCAACCTCTCGTGGGCGCCGGAGACCCGTTCGCTTCGCGTCGAGCTCTCCGACCGCACCCGTCGCATCGCGACCCTCATCGCCGCCGCGGCGGGTCTCTCCGCGATCGTCGCCATCGCCCTCGCCGGCCTCGCGTCGCTTCCCGTCCGCGCCGACGGCATCGCCTCGACGCTCGATCCGCTGCTGGGCGGACGACGCCTCGCCGTGCTCCTGGCGACCGCGGCGGTCGTCGGAATCGGCGCGAGGTTCCTGCTTTCGATGGTCGAGCGAGACTCGCCGCAGATGCTCGTCGTGGTCGTCGGGTTCGTCTGCATCGTGGCCGGAGTGGCCGACGCCGCGGGCATCTCCCCGCTGCTGTCGGGACTTCTCGCAGGCGTCGTGCTTGCGAACCTCTCGACGGGTCCGCTGCGGAACCTCGAGTCGGTGCTGCACCGCGGCGAGACCGCTGGAGGCATGCTGCTGTACGGCTTCGCGGGTGTGCTCGTCTCCGTCGACTCGGGCTGGGCGCCGCTGGCGTTGGGCTTCGCGATCGCCGCGACGCGGATCCTGTTGAAGCCGTTCACCCTTGGTCAATCGATGCGCCTCGCTCGAGAGGAGCTCCCCACGAACACGCCGTTGCGGCTGGCCAGCGTTCGCCAGGCACCGCTTGCCGTCGCCGTCGCCATCGCCCTCGTCCTGGTCGAGGATTCGACCCTCGCCCGCACCCTGCTGACCGCAGTGGTGATCGCCGGACTCGCATCGGGACTGGCCGCGCCGCTGCAGTCGTGGCAGCAGCGATCGTCGACGGCCCCCACCTCCGACTCGAAGTCCGATCTCAATGAGGCGACCTCTTGAGCCGCAACCTTCTGCTGCTGCTCGTTCTCGCCGGACTGCTCGGCCTCGCCGCCGCCGCCGGCATCCTGTCGGTACCGGTGCGAACCGGCGAACTCGGCGTGCTCGGCGAGACGATCACGTCGCCGCCGCGAGGCCTGCGGGATCTGGTGCTGGGTCTCGGAGTCCTCGTCCTCGGCGCGTGGATCTTCGGCGAACTGCTCTCGGTCGTGCGTCTCCCGCGAATCTGCGGCTACCTGCTGTTCGGCGTGCTGGTCGGACCCGACGCCGCGACATGGCGGCCGGACTGGTTCCCCGACATCCTGGGCAGCGAACAGTTGGCCTACGTGAAGCTCGTCGATGGCCTTGCCATCGCGGTCATCGCCTTCGTGGCCGGGGGAGAGATCCGGCTTGGGGAACTGCGGGCGATCGCCGCCAAGGTCGCCGGCGTCGTGGGCCTTCACGCGGTGGTGGTCTTCTCGGGCATGGCGCTCGTCACATCGCTGGTCATCCTGCCCATGGTGCCCGGCCTTGCCGGCGAGGACGGCGAAGGTCCCGGCATCGTTCCCGCCCTCATCGTCGGCACCATCGCCATGGCGATTTCGCCGGCGGTCCTGATCGCGGTCATCAAGGACGCCCGAGCCCGCGGACCGGTGAGTCGCATCAGCTTGACCAGCGCGATCATGGTCGACCTCGTGCTGATCACGACCTTCACGGTGTTGATGTTCGCCGTGGTTCGATTCGGTGGCGGAGAGGGCGGCGGCGACCTGCTGCCGCTCGCCGGCGGACTCGCCTGGCATCTGTTGGGATCGGTGCTGGTGGGCGGGGTGATCGGTGGAATGATCCTCTGGATCTCTCGTGCGGTGCCGGAGCAGCTCGACGCCCTCGTCCTGCTGGCCGCGTTCGGGATCGCCGTGATCGGCGAGTTCCTCCACGTCGCGCCGCTGCTGGTGGGCCTGTCGGCAGGCATCGCCCAGGCGAACCTCGCCGGACACAACGCGGATCTCGAGCGCAGCGCCGAACGTCTGCTGCTTCCGGTCTGCTGCGTCTTCTTCGCCGTCGCCGGCGCCGGCGTCCACCTCGGCGATCTCCCGAGCCTCTGGCCGGCGGTGCTCGTGATCGTCGGATGTCGAGCGGCGCTGATCACCGGCGCCGCCGGCATCGGCACCCGTCTCGTCGGCTTCGATCCCCCGGTCCGCCGCTGGCTGTGGGCGTGCTTCATCTCGCAGGCGGGCCTCTCCATCGCCCTCGTGGGCGAGGTGCGGCGCAACCTTCCCGACGCGGCATGGGCGGGTGAACTCGCCACGCTGCTGCTGGCGGTGATCACGATCCACGAACTCGTCGGACCCCTGCTGATGCGATTCGGACTCGCCAAGGCGGGCGAAGTCGACGCCGTGGAACGCGAGCCCGCATCGGAGTCCGCCGGTTCGACGGACTCCGGTCGCGAGGTGGCGACGTGATCGACACCCACTGCCATCTCACCTCGAAGGTCTTTCGGGGACGCGAGACCGAGGTCGTCGATGCGGCGGCGGCCGCGGGCGTCTCCCGGATGATCTCGATCGCCGTCGGCAGCGGGGACGCGAAGGCGGCGCTGGCGCTCGCCGAGGCCGACCCCCGGGTCTTCTGCTCGGCGGGCGTCCACCCCCTGCACAGCGACGAGGCGATCGACTGGGATGATCTGCGTCGAGTCGGCACGAGTCCACGCTGCGTCGCATGGGGCGAACTCGGCCTCGACCGACACTACACCCGTCCCGATCCCGACACCCAGCGTCGGGTCCTCGACGCGCAACTCGAGCACATCGTCGCGTGGACCGCCGAAGGCCTCGGCAAGTCCGTCGTCGTCCACAGCCGCAAGGCGGTTGCGGAACTGCTTCCGATCCTCGACGCTTCGGGACTGCCGCCGGAGCGGTTCGTCTTCCACTGCTTCACCGAGGGACCCGAGGACGCCCAGCGGGTCCTCGACTTCGGGGCGTGGATCTCCTTCACCGGCGTGCTCACCTTCGCCAACGCTCCCGAGGTCGCCGAGAGCGCTCGCCTGGTGCCCATCGAACGGGTCATGGTCGAGACCGACAGCCCCTACCTCTCACCGGAACCGCATCGCAAGGTTCGGCCGAACGAGCCGCGGTACGTCGTCGCGGTCGCGGAGCGTCTCGCGGAGATCCATGGCCTGACGCCACCGGAACTCGAGGCCCGCCTCGACGCGAACGCCGAGCGGTTCTTCGGTCTTCCCTCCGACGGACACGCCTGACCACCCGCTATCGTCAGCGGATTCCAGATGGCCAAGCGACCTTCACAGGATCGGTACGGCGACAGGCGCGACGACGAGGTCGAAGCCGGCGCCGTCATGACCTTCGGCGAGCACCTCGAGGAGCTGCGCCGCCGCCTGATCTTCGCGCTGATCGTCCCGCTTCCCCTGGCGGTGCTGGCGTTCGTCCTCGCGGACTCGATTCGCGAGATCATGACCGCTCCGCTCTACGCGGCGCTCGAGGCCCGCCGCCTGCCGACGCAGGTGCAGGCCCTGAGTCCGGTCGAGACCCTCACCACCGACCTCTTCCTGGCGGTGATCCTGTCGCTGGTCCTGAGCGCACCGTGGCTGGTCTATCAGTTGTGGAAGTTCGTCGAGCCGGGCCTCTACGCGAACGAACGCCGCTTCGCGCACTTCCTGATGCCGGCGAGCGGCGTGCTGGTGGCGCTGGGACTCTCGGTGCTCTACTGGGTGATGCTGCCGCTGATGCTGCTGTTTCTGGTCGGCTTCGGGCAGCCTGGACCGACCGAGACCTTCCCGATCGGCGCGGCGCCGGACGCCGCCACGGCACCTGAAGTCGATCCGAGCCTCGCCGCTCCGCCGGGCAAGCGCCTTCCCGAGGCGGAAGCGACGGCCGAAGCCGACGTCCCGCCCCCCGACCGGGCGATCGCCGCCTCCGCACCACCGGCCAGTCTGCCGATCCTCGACGAGCCGCCCGCATCCCTTCGGCCGGGCGATGCGTGGATCGATGCGAAGACCGCGCAGCTCCGCGTGGTCATGCCCGTCGGCGAGGACGAGGTCGAGATCCGCTCGGCGACGCTCGCCCGCGATCGCAGTCTGCTGCCGGTCTTCCGCCTGCGCGAGTACGTCAACTTCGTGCTTCTGCTGGCGCTTGCGATCTCGATCGCATTCCAGCTTCCGCTGGTGATCCTGCTGCTGGGATGGGTGGGCATCGTGAACGTCGAGGTGCTGCGGAGGAATCGCAAGTACGCGGTGCTCGCCTGCGCCGTCGTCGCCGCGGTGCTGACGCCGCCGGACTTCATCTCGATGTTCCTGCTGCTCGGCCCGCTGTACGGCCTGTACGAACTCGGCATCCTGCTGCTCGTCGCCCTGCCGCCCGAGCGCCTCGCCCGCGGCTCGATCGTGCACGACACCTTCGATCGCGTCCGCAAGTGGCGTCGCGGCGGTCGCGACGAGGCGCCTTCGGCGGCGGCACCCCCGCCGCCGGGTGCGGTGGCCCGTGGCGTCGATCCATTCGATCGGGAAGACGACGAGGAAGACGACGAGGGAGACAACGAGGAAGGCGACGACGACCAGACCGGCAACGACGACGACGGTCCGCCTCCACCCAGAGAGCCCGACGGCGACGCCGATGAAGTCGTCGGCGACAGTCCTCCTGCGGGCACGAGCGGGCACGACCGCGACGACGATGACGGGTCGCCGTACGACGTCGCTCCCGACGACGACGGGCCTCGCAATCCCGGCGGCGCCTCCGGCGGTCCGCCACGATGAACGTCGCTCGAAGTCGCACGCTTGCGCGGCGCCGCATCGCTTCGCGTCGCGCAGACCTCGCCGCCCTGGCGTCGACCGACACCCTGACCGAGATCGACCTCCGAATGATGCGGCGGGCCCTGCGGCTGGCGGCCGGCGCCGCCGCCGTCGGCGAGGTGCCGATCGCCGCGGTGGTCTGGCGACGGACCGGCGACGGCATCGAGATCGTCGCCGAGGCCGCCAACGACCGCGAGGCGACCGGCGATCCCACCGGCCACGCCGAGATCGTCGCCCTGCGCCGCGCCGGCGAACGCCTCGGATCGTGGCGCCTGACCGGGTGCTCGATGGCGGTGACCCTCGAGCCCTGCCCGATGTGCGCGGGGGCGCTCGTCAACGCGCGGCTCGACCGTTGCGTCTACGGGGCGACCGATCCCAAGGCGGGTGCGTGCGGCACGCTCTACCGGATCGCCGAGGACACCCGACTGAACCACCGCGTCGAGGTGGTCGGCGGCGTGCTCGCCGAGGAGTCCGTCGCCCTCCTGCGGGGGTTCTTCCGAAGTCGGCGGGCCCGCCGACGCGGCTGACGACGAACGGACATCCGTCCACTCCTCGGAGTTTCGGCAGAAACCTCCCGCCAGCGGGCGAATGCGAGTTAGGCTGGAACGATCTGCGAATTCTCTGCTTTGGAGCAGTCCATGGTCCGACTCACCGACATTCACCCGCTCACGCACTTCCTGCGGGATCCGAAGAGCCATCTGACCCGTCTCGCCAAGTCTGGTCGCCCCGAGGTGCTGACCGTCAACGGACACGCGCGGGTCGTGGTGCAGGATGCCGCCGCCTACCAGCGAATGCTCGAGATCGTGGAGTCGATCGAGGTCGAGCAGGTGATCCGAACCCGCCTCGCCGAACTCGAGGCCGGGATGCCCGCGGTTCCCGCGAAAGAGGTGCTCTCGGAGTTGAAGCAACGCCTCGCGAAGCCCGCAGGGAATCGCCGGAAACGGACTCGCTGACTCCATGCGGCATGTGGTGCGGTTCCATCCGGCGGCAAGAGACGAGACTTCCGAGATCGCAGGCTTCCTGGCGAAGGAGGCATCGCCAGCGGTCGCCCTGTCGTGGCTCGCATCGCTGGAGCACGAGATCGACGGGCTTGCCACGATGCCGAAGCGCCATCCGAGGGCGCGCGAAGCCGACCTGTTTCCGGGCATCGACCTGCGGCAGGTGCTCGTGGGTCCCTACCGTGTCATCTTCAAGGTCGGTTCGCGGACGGTCGACGTGCTCCATATCCGGCACGCCGCAAGGCTTGGAGTCGATCCGTCCGCGGGCGATCCGACGGACTCGGTCTAGGTCCTGTCGGAGCCCGGACTCCTCTCCATGACCCTCGACCGCGTCGTCCGAATCACCACCGACACCGAGGCCGCCGACGACCGGCGCGATCTCGCCCACTGGCTCTCCCGTCCGCCCGAGGAACGGATCCGGCATGTGGAGGAGTTGCGAAGGCAGTGGTACCGTCTGCATGGCTCCAATGGACCTCCACCCCGACTTCAACGAGTTGCCCGGGTCGTTCAACTCCCGGAGTGTTGAGCACGTCGAGCACATGGTCCCACGGCGTCGACGGTCGGTTCGGCGCGCCTGCAAAGGTCATCGGCCTCGAGGAGTTGACGGCGAACAGGCAGGCTCCCGGGCGGCCTCGCGACCTCGACGATCTCGCGCGGCTCGAAGGATGATCTGCGGGGCTCTACACGCTCCGTGGCGAACTCCATGACGCCCCCCACCCTCGTCTGCTTCGACCTCGGCGGCGTCTTCATCCGCCTGCAGCCCGATCTCGCCTCGGCGTGTCGCGACGCGGGCGTCGAACATCGCGGCGGCTGGGAGCACCTTGCAAGCGACGCGCCACGGCTCGATCTGATCGAGCGGTATCAGGTCGGCGAGATCGACTG
Organism: Planctomycetota bacterium; assembly: GCA_017859745.1. GTDB lineage: Bacteria > Planctomycetota > Phycisphaerae > Phycisphaerales > SM1A02 > VGXO01. The sequence continues at coordinate 17,556 of JAFMML010000018.1, read as the reverse complement.
CGAGACCTACTACGGCGCCATGAGCGATCTCAGCGCCGGCCGCTACTCGCCCGAAGAGATCGAGGCGATCCATCGCGTGTGGGTCATCGAGCCCTACGCCGGCCTCGACGCGCTGCTCGACGAGATCGAATCCGCCGGTCTTGCCACCGCCTGCCTCTCGAACACCAACGCCAGCCACTGGCGATGGCTCGAGAACGTCGCGCCGTTCACCCGCCTGCAGCACCGCCACGCGTCGCATCTGCTCGGCGCCCACAAGCCCGACGAGCGGATCTACCGAGCCTTCGAGCGCGAAGTCCGACGCGACGGTCGATCGATCGTCCTCTTCGACGATCTCGCCGAGAACGTCGAAGCGGCGCGGCGCCTCGGCTGGCATGCGCACCGGATCGATCCCACCGGCGACACCGCCGCACAGATTCGATCGCATCTGGGGCTTTGACCGGGCCTCCATCCTGCGACGAAGCGGTCAACTCCGCCCGTCGGCGTGCGCAGCCGGTCGCGGTTCGGCGGGCTGCTCGTCGATCAGCTCCCGCATGACGACGGTCGCGAACGCGCCCTTGGGAAGATCGAACGCCACCCGCACGTAGGGGCCCTCCTCGTCGGTGCCGGCGTCCAGTTCGACGTTCGCGGGAAACAGCCGATACGGTCGCCTCGCGCCGTCGGGCGCCTCGCGGCTCGCCTCGACGATCTCCCGATCGAGACCGAATCGCTCCAAGGCCGCGATCTCTCGAACCGCGACCCCGCCGCCGGCTTCCAGAAGCTTCCGGCCCCACAAGGGACCGGCTGGAGAGATCTCTCTCGCCTCGACTCGCGCGGCCAGCTCGGCGGGCTCCTCGTCGCCGACGACGAACGCGGCCTCGCGATCGTGCAGGAACGCCACGTCGCCGCTCTCGAGCGAAGCGAGGGTTCCGGACCGCAGCCGCTCGTCGAGAAGATGGTTGAACACCGCGGACTGAAGGGCGCTCACCCAGAAGCTGCGGGTGTGGTCGCCGGTCGACAGCACCGCACGACGAGCGTCTCCGTTGCGGGCGAACTTGCGAAGCGCGATCCGCTCGGCGTGGTCGTTGCGTCCCCACGCCGCCTCCGCATCGTCGAATCGCCCCTCGTCGAAGGCGACCCGCCCCTCTCGCTGGTGCTCTGGAAAGGACGATCCGCGGGCGCCGAGCAACTCCGCGAGCACACCGTCCCAATCCTCGCGCAGGACCAGCGCCCCGAGGCGATGGGTGTTGCCCCGGTACCCAAACCGCTGCGGACCGAAGTAGTTCGGACAGCCTTCCCGTTCGAGTCGCTGCAGGCCCCGCCAGATGCGAGGGGCCGACAACGGATCGATTCGACGAATGCGGACGACGAAACGGTTGCCCAGGAGATGTCCGCGCCGCAGCTTGTTGCGATGCCATGCGGTCCAGAGCACCGTCGCGCGATCGGTGCCGAGATCGATCTCGCCGACCGGTCCCTCGGCGGCGCGGCCCGGAAGGTGCACCGAGACGGTCTGCCGGGTGATCGCAATGCGGTCCTTCATGCCCGCGGCCCCGATCGCCGACTCCGTCACCGCGAAGTGGCGGGACAGCAGGCGCAGCAGCTCGCCATGGGACATGTGCCGCTTCTGGATGCCCAGATACAGATGCTCGCCCTCGCCACAGGGCTCGTAGAGCGGCAACTCCTCGACGAGGAAGTCCTCCGGACGCTCCTTCAGGACGCCCTGCGGACACTCCTCCGTCGGGAGCAGTCGCTCTCGAGGCAAGGCGTCGGGAATCGAAGTCGTCTCCATCCCTCTTGCGGCGTCGGTCATGCGAGTCGCCGAGTCACTGCCACGGCTCGTCCTCGTCCTCGTCCTCCTCCTCGAGAAGGTCCATGGCCTCGGCCTCACCGAGGCCCTCCTCGGCGGCCTGCACCTCGGCGGCCAGCGTCGGATCGTTCGCCGCCTGCTCGAGCACGTTCTCGTCGACGAAGATGGGAACCTCTTCGGCGACGCCCAGGGCGATCGCATCGGAAGGTCGCGAATCCACCTCGACGAGGGTGTCGCCCCCCTGCCCGATCACGAGCTTCGCGTAGAAGGTCCCGCCCTGCAGATCGTGGATCTCGATCTTCTCCAACGTGCCGCCGAGCATGCGGATGACCGACGCAAGCAGATCATGGGTCTGCGGCCTCGGAATCTCGATGCCCTTCAGGCGCCGCTCGATGGCGAAGGCCTCGGGCAGGCCGATCACGATCGGAAACGTGCGTTCGCCGTCGACTTCGCTCAGCTCGATGATCTGCATGTCGGCCATCTCGCGTATGAACACGCGAGAGAGTTCCATGCGAACGGACATGCCTGACTCCGGGAAGTGGACGAGGGCCGACACGAGGACGATCGCTCTGCGACGCCGCGTTCGATCGTAGCAGTCGAACTCGTCGCGGTCGGACCTGCCGAACCGGCGTTCACCCCCCTTGGTCCGAGGTTCGCGATGCAGACTCGCTCGGGCCGCTCAGCCCGTCCAGCGCCCGAGCAGGATCGAGAGATCGATCCCATCGACCCGCCCGTCGCGGTCGATGTCGGCGAGACAGGATCCGCCGGGGGGGCACTCGCCCCACAAGGCGAGCAGCGTCGAGAGGTCCACGCCATCGACCCGCCCGTCGTCGTTGAAGTCGCCCGGAGCCCGAACCGCCATGACCGCCGCTCCGGCGTCGAGGCGCCCGAACCCGGTGAACTGGTCGTACCCCGACGGAGGCAGATCCAGGGTGGTGCCCTCGATCGTCTGGCGGATCGAGTCCGCATCGAGCCATGGATCGACCGAAAGCATGAGCGATGCGGTCCCCGAGACGTGCGGCGCCGCGAAGCTCGTGCCGGTTCGGCTGCTGTGGCCGGAGAACCCGTTGGTGGTCTGGATCGAAAGGCCCGGGGCGACCAGAGAGATCCCCTCGCCCGTGTTGGAGGAGGACCAGCGGCCGTCGAGGTTGGTGCTGGCTCCGACGGCGATGGTCTCGGGCCACGCCGCCGGATAGGCCAGGGCGTTGGCGCTGTTGTTGCCGCTCGCCGCGACCATCAGCACGCCCGCGGCGTGGGCGTAGAGCACCGCGTCGCGAAGCGCCGAGGTGCCCGCGTAGTACTGGAGGCTCATGTTGGCGATGTCGGCACCGGCATCGGTCGCGAACACGAGCGCCTCGGCCACGTGGCTCTCCGGCCCCGAGCATGGGTCGACGACGACGATCGGGATGAGAAGCATGGTCCAGTCCATGCCCGCGATTCCGAGGCCGTCGTCGCCGGCCGCGGCGAGAACTCCGCTGACCGCGGTGCCGTGGCTCGCGCACACGTCGTTGGTCTGGTCGTTGTCGTCGGGAACGTTCAATCCCGGCAGGATCCGATCGGCGAACTCCGGGTGGGGATTGATCCCGCTGTCGAGGACGGCGACCACGACCCCGCCGCCGCCGGTGGTGCGCGACCACGCCTCCAGCGCGGACACGTCGGCACCGGGCAAGCCCGCGACGCCTCCCGCCACCTGCCCGGTGTTCTCGAGGGCCCACTGCAGGTGGAACATCGGATCGTTCGGCGCATCGCCGGCGACGCCGCCGATGCCGTCGGCCTCGACCAGTTCGACGAGGCCCGGTCCAACACCTTGAACCTCACCTTGAACCACACCTTGAATCGCGCCTTGAACCGCGCCCAGCGCCGCCTGAAGCGAGACGACGATTCCGGGGACGTCGCTGCCGGTCGGAACCTCGAGCAGGCGGTAGCGATCGAGTCCGATCTCGGCGGCAAGGTCGGGATTCGCGAAGCCGCGCCGGAACAACGGCGAGATCGACAGGACGTTCGCCTGCGAGAACGCGAGTCTCGCCTCTTCGGAGATCTCCCCTCCCCGAGCCAGCGACCAGTCGCCGTCGACCACCTCGACGCCGGGCGCCAGCTTCAGGATCACGCGATCCGAGGCGTATCCGCCGACGACGTCCGGAATCGGAATCGACATGCCCGCCGGGTTCGCGACATCGACCTCGAGAGCACCGTCGAACGAGGTCTCGACCGACCGATCCGCGTCCTCCAGTCGGATCGACTCGGCATCCCCCCGCGCCGTCTCCGAATCGCGTGCGAGTGCCGCAGCCTCGGCGCCGAACGATCCCCAGGCGAACAGCGACGAGAGCGCCAGGATCGGAGCGGCCAGCGTTCGGCCCGTCGCCGGAGCGGTGGAGACGATCTGTGTGCTTCGGGCGCGGGACATGCTCTGGGGACCTCGTCGGGCGGCCTTCGAAAGACCCGGTTCGGACTCGCGTAGGGGTCCACCGGGCGGTTCTGCAATCGAAGCGTACGTTTCGGACCGCCGCATGGACGATCCGATTCCCGGCGAACCGGGCAAATGGGGCGATTGCGCCGATCGCATCGAACGCCACGAGGCGGAACCGGTCCGGCGCGGGTTATAGTCCCCGCTTCCAGGTTCGCCCCGGACGCCCGTCCGAGCGGCGATTCGACCGTCTCCACACCTCCAAGAGTGCTCGACTCCATGCCAGCCGACCGCCATCTGTTCACCTCCGAATCGGTCTCGATGGGCCATCCCGACAAGCTGTCGGACCAGATCTCAGACGCGATCCTCGACGCGATGCTGAAGAAGGACCCGCGTTCCAGAGTCGCCTGCGAGACCCTCGTGACCACCGGACTGGTGGTCGTCGCCGGCGAGGTCACCTGCGGCGGCTACGTGGACATCCCCGAGATCGTCCGCCAGACCGTGCTGTCGACCGGCTACGACGACGCCCGCAAGGGCTTCGACGGCCGCAGTTGCGGGGTCACGGTCGCCCTCGGCCGCCAGTCGCCCGACATCGCCCGCGGCGTGGACGACAAGCACGACGGCAAGAAGAAGGAGCAGGGCGCCGGCGACCAGGGCATGATGTTCGGCTTCGCGTGCCGCGAGACCCCGTCGCTGATGCCGCTTCCGATCGACCTCTCCCACCGCCTCGTCGCGCGACAGGCGGAGGTCCGCGAGAAGAACCTCATCAAGGGCCTTCGTCCCGACGCCAAGAGTCAGGTCACCGTCGAGTACGAGGGCCTCGCGCCGAAGCGCATCGACACCGTGGTGCTCTCGACCCAGCACGACCCGATGTGGAACGGACCGAAGAAGCAGGCCCAGCTCAAGAAGGAGGTGATCGCGAAGATCATCAAGCCGGTGCTGGGCAAGTGGTGGAACCCGAAGATCGTCGTGCACGTCAACCCCACCGGCCAGTTCGAGGTCGGCGGACCGCACGGCGACGCCGGACTCACCGGCCGCAAGATCATCGTCGACACCTACGGCGGTCGCGGCCGTCACGGCGGCGGCGCCTTCAGCGGCAAGGATCCCTCGAAGGTCGACCGATCCGCGGCCTACATGGCCCGCTACATCGCCAAGAACATCGTGGCGGCGGGACTCGCCGACGTGTGCGAGGTGCAGCTCTCCTACGCGATCGGAGTCGCCGAGCCGACCTCCGTGCTGATCGACACGCAGGGCACCGGCCGCATCGGCGACAGCGACCTCGCGAAGCTCGTCCGCGACCACTTCCGTCTCACCCCGCGCGGCATCGTGGACTCGCTCAAGCTGCTCCGTCCGATCTACCGCTCCACCGCCGCCCACGGCCACTTCGGCCGCAAGCCCGGCGAGGGCGGGCCCGGCACCTTCTCCTGGGAGAAGACCGACAAGGCCGCGAAGCTCAAGGCCGGTGCCAGAAAGTTCGCGCCCGCCAAGGCGTGACCGGCATCTCGTGACCGACCAAGGCGTCAGCTCCTCGAACGCCCGGAACGAAGGCGAAGCCGCCGACGTCCGGGCGTTCGCCTTCGAGCGGATCGCCGAACTCGCCGCCCGATTCCCGGATCTCGGCCTTGCCGGGACCGCCGACGGCGCTCCGCCGCTCGCCCGGGCCATCGAGCGACAGGTCCGGCGTCGATGGCTCACACTCTCGACGGTGGTCGAAGCGTCGCTCGATCGCGGGTCTTGGAGAAGTCTGGAGCCGCGGATGAAGGCGGTCCTGCTCGGCGGCGCGGCGCAACTGCTTCTGTTCGACAACGAGCCGGATCACGCCGTCGTCGACAGCGCCGTCGCCTGGGCCTCTCGTCGCATCCGCCGCGGAGCGGGCGGACTCGCCAACGCGGTGCTGCGACGCGTCGCGTCCTTGGGCGAGGAGATCCTGCCCGCAGGGTCGTTCCCCATCGACGCGTGGCTCGGTCGCGGCGACGTCCTCCCCCTCGAGGACGGGCGCGGACTGCGGCTCCGCGAGGCGGTGCTTCCGGAGGACCCGGTCGAGCGGCTCGGCGCGATGACGAGTCACGGCCGCGAGCTCCTGCTCCACTGGATCAACGCCCACGGCTTCGACCGAACGCTTCGACTTGCCGCCCACGGCCTGGTCGCGCCGCCGATCGTGATTGCCGGCCCCGAGGCATCGCTGGCGGCGCTCGGCGAGCGGGTCGCGCCGCACTCGAGGACGGGATTCGCGGTCTGGCGGGACCGGGCCGGAGGCCTCGCCGAGGCGCTCGCGGCCGACACGAGTCTGCGGGTGCAGGATCCCGGCAGCGCGGCGCCGGTGGAGGCGACCGCGTCGCTCGCCCCGCGGAGGATCCTCGATCTCTGCGCCGGCCGCGGCACCAAGACCCGTCAGCTCGCGGCTCTGCATCCGCAGGCCGAAATCGTCGCGATCGAACCGGACGAGTCGAGGATGCGGGACCTCGCCGCGTTCGCCTCGCCCTTCGAGCGGATCCGCGCCGCGACCCACGCCGACCTCGCAGGCCTTCCCGGAGCGTTCGATCTGATCCTGCTCGACGTGCCCTGCTCCAACACCGCGGTGCTGCCGCGGCGTCCGGAGGCCCGCTACCGCTTCACGGCCCGGCGACTCGCCTCGCTGCGGGAACGACAGTGGGAGATCGTCCAGGCCGCACTTCCACTGCTGTCGCCCTCGGGCACGGTGCTCTACGCCACCTGCAGTCTCGAACCCGGGGAGAACGAGCGCCAGGCCGAGAGGATCGCCCACGCACTCGATGCCGCGGCGCCGCGGAGTGGCGTTCGATTCCCCGCCGGCCTGCCGGGAGAGGACCCTGCGGGCTACGCCGATGGCGGATACCACGGACTCCTCTGCCGATGAGGCCGTGCTATCCGCTTCGATTCGCCTCGGTCGAGTGGTACCATCCGGGGCTTCGCGCCCACCTTCGCACCGATCGGTCGCCGCACCGCTCATGAAGCTTCTCGACATCATCCGACCGGACACGATCCGCGTCCCGCTTGCGGCGACCAGCAAGCACGAGGCGATCGAGGAACTCGTCGATCTGCTCGCCGAGAGGAAGTGCATCGGCGACCCCGCCGGGCTCAAGCGAGTGGTGTGGGAACGCGAGATGCAGCGATCGACGGGCATCGGCGAAGGACTCGCCATCCCCCACGGCAAGTGTCCGGGCCTTCGTTCGCTGGTCGCGGCGATCGGCAAGCCGGCCCAACCGATCGACTTCGACGCGATCGACGAGAAGCCGGTGCGTCTGGTGATTCTGCTCGCCTCGCCCAACGACCGCATCGCCGAACACATCCAGGCGCTCGGTCGGATCAGCCGCGCCATGGCGGATCCGGCGTTCCGCAACACCGCGTACGAGTGCGAGGACGCGGCGTCGCTCTTCAAGCTGTTCGAGGACGCCGACGCCTGAGGGTGGCGGTCACTCGCCGGCCTGCCGGCGCAGACGCTCGGCCGCCGCGAACTCCTCGGCGGCCTCGGCGCCGCGGCCGATTCCCGACAGCAGTTCGCCGAAGCCCTGCCGAAGTCGCCAATCCTCCGGGGCGATCTCGACCGCGGCCCGCATGGCCGCCACGGCCTCGTCGAAGCGTGCCAGTCTTCCGAAGCCGAGCGCCATCGCCCGATACGCGAAGGGATTGCCCGGCTCGATCTCGAGGGTGCGCTCGACGAGGTCGATGCCCTCGAGAACCTGCTCCTCCGAACCACGCTCGATCAGCAGCAGCGACAGGCGTCGCATGGATCGGAGATCTCCGGGCGCACCTTCGAGTCCGAGGCGGGCGAGTTCGATGGCGCCGGTGAAGTCGCCTTCGCCGTCGATCCAGACGATCGCTTCGTCTCGAAGATCTCCCCACTCGGGACGGGCGATCACGAACCTGCGGTAGTGCTCCAACGCCTCCGGCTCGCGACCCTGCGACCGCAGGAGTCTTGCGATCCCAGACTCGGCGGCTTCGCTCGATCCGTACCTCGCCACGCTGTCGCGCAAGGTCCGCTCGGCGCCTTCGAGATCCCGAAGCACCGCCTCGAGCCAGGCGATCCGCATGTCGATCCGCGGTTGCCATCCGTTCAGGAGCCCGATGCCGCCGTCGCCCACGAAACTCGCGCGGCGGTAGAGGTCGAGGGCCCGACGTGCGTCCTCGGCCATCGCCGGCGGCGCCTCGATGGCGTTCTTGTCGAACACCCGCTCCGGCGGAAGGACGACCCGGAGGTCGGCCCGCTCGGCGAGGGCGAACGACGCGTTGACGGCGCCGGTGTGCGCGACGAACCCCAGAACCAGCACCGTCGCGATCACCCAGACCGCTCCGGCAGGTCGCCAACGACCCCCGAGTCGCAGCTGCCACCGGTGGAAGCGGACGTTGGGATCGCGCATGGTCCGCCAAGCCTTCCATGAGAGGAAGGTGGTGCATCCGGCGATCCCCGAGGCGAACAGCAGCGGCACCGCGTCGTAGGCCCCACGCACCGCAAGCAGCGTCCCGACGGCGAGCAGTGCCAGCACGATCTCCTCGGGCCACGAGAGGTCGTACCGCCGCCTCGTGCTCGCGTCCGCCGGGGTCTCGATCGAGATCGGGCCTCGCGCCGCGGCGACGGCGTCCTTGCGGATCGCGGGAGGTCCGACGCCGAAGTAGAGCGCGTCGTTGGGACAGACGCTGACGCAGTCGAGGCACTTCATGCAGCCCGGGTCCACCACCATGCCGTAGTCGCGGACCTCCTCGTGCACGCGGACGTTGCTGGTGCAGGTCGCGGTGCAGTGCCCACAGTGCTCGCAGGCGTCGGTGACCCGGATCCGGGCCGGGGCGAGTTCGTCGAGCGGTGCGAAGAAGCCGCCGTATGGGCAGCCGTACGTGCAGTAGCCCTTCGCCCCGAGGAAGTAGACGCAACCGAACCCGCAGACCAGCAGGAACGGCACCGCCACGAGCACGCCGGGGAAGGTCCGCCAGAAGTCGGTGGTCGTCAGTTCGATCGACCATCCCGGCCACACCAGATCGGGCTGGACGAACGGCGCCACCGCGAGGCGGTAGACCACCGGCCACGCGAACATGTAGAGCGCCAGCGCCAGCGGCATGTAGACCAGCAGCCGCGATCGAAACGGCGTCGGCCGCACGCCGAGCCGCTTCATCGTCCAGCCGCAGAGGTCCTGCAGCATGACCACGTGGCAACCCCAGCCGCAGAACCAGCGCCCCAGGATCGCCGTCGAGGCGAGCGCCAACGCGAAGAAGATGAACCCGACGGTGACCACCCCGTACTTCAGGGTCTCCATCGACTCCGACGGCTCGATCGGGGCGAGCGTCGATCCGGTCATCCACCACTGGACGACGTGGAGGACGATCAGCACCTGCACCACCCCAAGCACCACCGCCCGCTTCCAGGCGTTGCGACTCCTGCGGATGGGCGAGCTTCGGCCGGATCCGCCGACCACCGTCAACGAGACGGTCGTCCCCTCCGAGTCCTTCGGAGATGGGCCGCACGTTCGTCCGGTCGCGTCTGAAGCGTCGGGCACGGCGCGATGCTAGCCGCGGGATCGCGATCGAGAGCCTCCGCGGGGATTCGCCGGTGGGCGGCTCCTATACTTCGCCCCTTCCTGCAGGAGCCCCCGCGGCATGGCCGCAGCACGCGACTACTACGAGACCCTCGGCGTCACCCGGTCGGCGAGCGACGACGAGATCCGCTCCGCCCATCGCCGCCTCGCACGGCAGTTCCACCCGGATCTGAACAAGGATCCCGGCGCCGGCGAGCGGTTCAACGAGGTCCAGCAGGCCTACGAGGTCCTCAAGGATCCAGAGAAGCGCAAGAAGTACGACCGTTTCGGCCACGCCGGTCTCGAAGCGGAGATGGGTGGAGGGCCGGGCGCCGGCGGCGCCTCTTGGCAGGAGATGGATCCCGACGCGATGCGGGACATCTTCGGAGACATCTTCGGAGACGCCTTCGGCGGCGGTTCCCCTGGTGTCGCAGGAGGACGTCGGAGTCGCACGCCTCGGCCGGCGCAGGGTCGTGATCGGGAACATGAGCTCGCGATCGGCTTCGCGGTCGCGGCGAAGGGCGGAAGCGAGCAGCTTCGTCTGCGCGGCGTCGACGGCTCGACCGAGACCATCGACGTTCGAATTCCCTCGGGCGTCGCCGATGGAACCCGACTTCGGGTGCGGGGCCGGGGCGAGTCGGGCATCCACGGCGGGCCTCGGGGCGACCTCATCCTGTCGGTGCGGGTGGGACGGCACCCGTGGTTCGAACGAGAAGGCCTCGACCTCTCGATGAAGGTGCCGATCACGATCGCCGAGGCGGCGCTCGGCACATCGATCGAGGTGCCGCTGCTGGAAGGTCGCGCGAGCCTCAAGATCCCCGCAGGCACCTCGAGCGGCGCGAGACTGCGTCTGAGGGGCAAGGGCATCACCGACGCCAAGGGCGCCACCGGCGATCTGCTGGTGGCGATCTCGATCACCGCCCCGAAGGAGCTCGACGAGCAGGATCGGGCCGCGCTGGAGTCGATGGCGACCCGTCTTCCCGATCCCCGCGCCGGAGCGCCGTGGTCCGATGGGTGATTCCGCGGAATCCAGGCCGGCGAGCCGCGGGAGCCGCTTCGTCATCCTCTTCCCGGGAAGGACCGGCAGTTCGTGGCTGGTCTCGGCGCTCGACGGTCATCCGCGCATCGACGTGCGAGGCGAGATCCTCGTGGCACAGACGCCCGACGCGCAGCGTCGCCTCGTCGAGGAACGTCTGGGGAACCCTCCCGCGCCGGGAGAGAGCCGCGGATTCAAGACCAAGCTGAAGGACGTCGCCGACCTCGACGCGCTGCGGGCGGCGATCGGCACGGAGGTCGCGGTCGTCCACATGGTTCGACGCGATCTGCTGCGACTGGCGATCTCCACGATCAACGCGAGGCGTCTGCATCGCCGGACCGGCCGCTGGAACCGCGCCGACGGCGTTCGAGCCCTTCCGCCGCTCGATGTCGAGATCGACGTCCTGCTCGCGACGATCGACGAGTGCGCCACCGCCGTCGCGACGCTCGCCGACTACATCGGTTCGCTGGCGGCGCCGGTGCTCGAAGTGGACTACGCCGAGGTCGTCCACGATCCGGAAGGCCTGCTGCGTCGCGTGCAGCAGCACGTCGGCGTCGCGCCGCGACCGCTCTCGAGCGGCGTGCTCAAGAACACCGGGACCGACCTGCGCGAGGCGGTCGTGGACTTCGATCGCCTCACGCGGGACCTTGCGGGGAGCCGTTGGAATCGGCTGCTCGAGGATCTCGACCCCGCCGAGGAGGCCCCGCCTTCAGGCTGAGGGCGATCCCGTGCAGGCGCGCCGACAGGACGGCGCGACGTGACGGTCTCGCTGCGACGATGGCGGCACGCAACTCCGCATCGCCGGCACGAGGCGAGCGTTCGAGCTCCTCCTCGAGCCAGTCGAGATACCGACGCCGCGCCGCCAGAGCGGTACCCGACCGATGGGCTGCGGCGACGCAGGAGTCCTCGTGCATGCGGTAGCGGTGCAGAACCTCGTCGCACAGCGCAATGGGATGCCGGAGCATGAGTCGCGCGAAGAACGCCTGGTCCTCGTGCATCCCGCGAAAGGCCGGGTCGTAGCCGCCGACCGACTCGAACGCCTCGCGACGCAACATCGGACCAAGCGGCGTGGCGTCGGACCTCGTCAGGAAGACGGGCAGCGTCCCGGGCGGCGGGAGCATGCCGGAAGCGGCGCCGAGATCCTGAACGAGGTCGACTTCGTCCGATCCCGGCCTCCAGGACCGCCACCGGAGATTCGGGCCGAACGCGGCCATCGCCTCGGGTCGTTCGTCGAGAAGCGCCCCAAGCACCTCGAGCTTGCGCGGCTCGAACGCGTCGTCGTGGTCGAGAAGCACCACGCGTGCGGCGCAGGTCGCCGCGACCCCGGCGTTGCGGGATGCGCTCATGCCGAGGTTTCGCCGATCGGCGTGCGCGATGCCTCGGACGCGAGGATCTCTCGACTCGTACTCCGCAATGATCTTCGGCGTCGCATCGCGAGACCCGTCGTCGACGACGACGAGTTCCCAATCCTCGACGGACTGGGCGAGCACGCTGTCGATCGCCTCGGCGAGGAATCGTTCGCCGTCGAGCACGATGAGGACGACGGCGAATCGTGGTGCCGATGCCGACGTCATGAACCCGACCTCGGCGCGACGCCAAGCGTCGAGTACCGATCTCCCACCAGCCGCATCACCTTGCGGCGCGCCCACGGCCCAAGCGGCGTCGAGCCGCCGAGGAAGCCGGCCGGCTCCTCCGAGGAACGTTCGGCGAGCTGCCCGAAGAGCGGGATCTCCGCGCCGCCCGACTCCGAGGCGATCTTCAACGCTTCGACGCGATCCATGGGAAGCTCGAGAAGTCGCAGGATGCTCGTGAACGCGGTCCGGGGATCGCGCTGCAGGTCCTCGTAGCGGATCGTCAGGAACCGACCGGAGTCGAAGCGTGCCCCGGACGCCTCCGCAGCATCGACACATTCGATCCATCGACTCGTGGCGGACTCGACCGTGGCGGGCGCCCAACCCGCGCCCCACGATCGCCGACTCGCCGACATCAGGCTCGCGACGACGTCGCAGGGGTCGCGCACGAGATGGATCACCCGGGCTTCGGGCAGCAGTTCGCGCGCGAGGTCGAGATGCACCGCATGGTCCGGAGTCTTCTCGAGAAGTCGGACCGCCGTCGGTGCCGCGGCGATGGACGGGGTCATCGTCGCGAGCCAGAAGCATCGCATCTGCTCGATCAGTTCGGGCCTGGTGAGGTGAGCCGCCAGCCCATGCGGCCGCTCCATCGCGGCCTTGCGATCGAAGTCCTCGACCACCTTCGCGACCGTGCAGAGGGCGTGCGACTCCTGGCCGCCGCAGCACTCCGGAAGGCTCAGGAGGGTTCGCTGGAGCCAGGTGGTCCCGCTGCGCGGCGCGCCCACGAGCAGTACCGGAGCCATGGCCATGGTCCGAACCCGAAACCCACCGCCGGGCGGGACGGTCGAGTCGGCAGACTCGCGGAGGTTGGGTTCCGATTCGGGCATCGCTCGGACTCTATCGGTCCTGCCGCGAACCTACTTGGAACCAAGCAGGCCCTCGATCAGTTCGGGAGACAGCGCTTCGAGGGCATCGACGACGAGGTCGGCGGCAGCCAGTTCCTCGCGGGTCCGCCCCTTCGAGGCGAGACCCACGCAGGCCATCCCGGCGCGGCGAGCGGCCTCGATGCCGGCCGGAGCGTCCTCGAACACCACGCATCGGTCGCACGGGACGCCGAGTCGGCTGGCTGCAAGCAGGAAGACCTCGGGGTCCGGCTTGCCGTGCCGGACGTCGTCTCCGGTGATCGACGCCTCGAAGAGTTCGTCCGCATCGAGGCCCTCGATCGAGGCGGCGACGTTCGCCGGCGGGGCCGAGGAGCCCACCGCGAGTCGCCATCCGGCCCCCCGCAGCGAGGCGAGGAGCGCCGGACCGCCCGGCATCACCGGGAAGGACTGCGCGATGCGTTCCCGGAACAGCGACTCCTTGCGTTCGGCGAGTTGGGCGATGCGGTCGTCGTCGGGCGGTGGGGCGCCGGTCCACTCGAGCAGTTCGCGGATGATCGGCGGGTTGGTGCGACCGAACTGCGATCGAAACTGCTCGGCGGTGAGCGCGTGGCCGATCTCCCGAGCGACGATCGTCCAGGCCTCGAAGTGGGCGTCGTGCGAGTCGACGAGGGTGCCGTCGAGATCGAAGATCGCGGCCCGTGCGTTGATTGGATCCATGGCCGGCATTGTCCGCACGACGGCGCCGATTCGCCATCCCGACCTACAGTCTGCCCATGCAGAGCCCCACCAACACGCCCAATCCCGCCGGCACCGCCGCCCGCCGCATGACCGTCTACGCGATCACGCTTGTCGTACTGGGCCTGATCGGGTTCGGACTGGCCTGGGGCGAGGCGGCCGCCGTTGCGCAAGCCGAGGCCGGCGACGGCAAGTCGTCCGCGCCTTCTCTCACGCCCCTCATCTTCACGATCGGACCGGCACTGCTGATGCTGGCGATGGCCTGGATGAGCCGCATGATCGATCGATCGAAGGTCCTCGGCATGATCGGCATCCATCTGGGCATGCTGCTGCCGGCGGTCTTCGGCGTCGCCTACGCGATCGTCGGCTGGGGGCGTTTCACCGGCTGGCAGGCCGGCGAGAAGCCGTTCGCGAACGTCCTGCTCTTCCTCGCGATGATCCTGGCAAGTCTGCTGGCGACGATCGGCATTCTCAAGGCGCGGCCGTCGAAGGATGCCCGCGGCGTCTGATCGGCCTCTTGCTTCGATCGAGACCCGCTTCACCGGAGACCGTCACAGACTGCGATGCGCTCGCACCGCGGCGATCTCCCGTGCCAGTTCGAGCAAGGTCAGCGGCGCCGATCCCTCGGCCTTGTTGTTGGCGATGACGATCACCTCGCGGGCTGCGGCGGCACGGGCAAGGCACCACTCCGCGACCGACCGGCGACTCGGCGCATCCGGTTCGAGCAGACGATCGAAGGGCTCGTACTTCGTCTTCGCACCTTCGTAGGACAGTCCGGCGCGAAGCAGCCAGCGCAGCACCGCCGGGCCGGCCAGGTCGTCGCCGTCCCAGCCGAGCGCTTCTCGCTGCTCGTCCATCGACGGCAGCGCCGGATGCAGGGCGTGTCCGAACGCGACGCCGTGATCGCGCAGCACCGTCGCCAGCGACCTCGACAGGAGGGCACGGTCTCGAATCTCGACGGCGTAGGGAGGCCCCGCCGGAAGCTCGCCCAGAAACGCGTCGAGGCGAGCCAGAAACCGGGTCGCGTCGCGATCACGAACCCGCATCTCCGGGAACTGGAACAGCAGCGTTCCGAAGGTCTCGCCGAGGCCTTCGAGCAGAGGTGCGATCACCACGTCGGTCGCATAGGACCCATCCAGGAAGCGAACGTCGGGCGTCGAGAGGTGCGTCAGACCGCGATACGCCTTCACCAGAAATCGGAAGCCAGCGCCCGCCTGCTTGGCAAGCGACTCCGCCTGCGATGTCGTGATCGGGCGATAGAACCCCCGGTCGAGGCCCACGGTGCGCAGCAGCGGACTTGCGACGTACTCGGGCAGGCCCTCCCGGGCGAGCGTCGCCTCGCTGCGGCCGGCGCGCTCGCTCCAGAGGATCGACGTCCAACCGGGGAAGGTCCAGGAGGATGTTCCGAGACGAACGCCTGCGGGGAGGTCCGCCGCCAGCGATGCGATCTCCCCGCCGCGCAGCATCGGATCGGGAGGTCGATCCTCCGGAAAGAGGAGATCCTGCGCGTCGTCGGGCAGCCGCGTCACGAGGGCCTCAGGCGTTGACCCAACCGGTCTCGGTCATGCGATGCAAGAAGGACCCGTCCGCCGCCAGATCGACGACGGCGAAGGTCGGCTCGCAGTAGGACTTCGAAGGCTTCCACCACTCCCCGCACACCGCGCCCCCGTTGCAGTAGGTGATGCCGTCGATCTCGCACCGATCGATCATGTGCATGTGCCCGGACAGACACAGCTTCACGTTGCCACACTCGCGAAGCAGGCGATGGATCGATCGTCCATCGAGGTGCATCACGCTGCCGTCGATCCGACCGTGATCCCCACGGTCGTAGTCCCGCTGCCACGCCAGGGGCGTCACGGAGACGAGTGGGATGTGGCTGACGACCACGGTGGGCAGCTCGTTCGCGGACAGGTCGGCCTGCAACCACTCCCGCTGCGGATCGGCGATGCGGGCAAGGTACCCGGCACCACCGTCGCCGACGACGGAGTCCAGCACCACGAAGTGCCACCCGCCGAGATCGAAACTGCGCCAACTCGACTCGAGCCCGAGTTCGTCGAGTGCCTTCCGCATCCCGTAGTCCGACTCTTCGCCGGTCGCGCCGGACTTCTCGCGATTCCAGCCCCAGAGATCGTGGTTTCCGAGGCAGTGCTCGACCGGAACGGAACACCCGGCCAGCAGTTCCTTGAACAGCACCCACTGCTGGTCGGCCCGCGTCCTCGTCGTTGCGAAGGAGTCGTAGATGAGGTCGCCGCCGGTCAGGATCAGTCCCGGATCCATCGAGATGGCGGTCTCGAGGGCCCGCGCCGAGCCTTCGACCGACCGCCGCTCGGGACAGACGTGCCAGTCGGTCATGTGGCAGATTCGAAGGGAATCCGCCGACGGATCGTCGACGGACGACGACGGCTTCGCGGCGGTGGCAGTCCCGCTGCCCGACACCGAGGGCGCCACCGCCAGGCTCGCCAACGTTCCGGCGGCGAGGCGCGTGAACTCGCGGCGATTCGGGGGGCGGCGCGAGACATCCGAGACGTAGGGTTTCGTCTGGTTCTCATCCATGTTCAGCTTCTCCTGCCGCTGCGATCGGCGATGTCGCGCTGCCCCGAACAACCAGTTCGTACATCGCCCCGAACAGCGCAATCACCAGGGGCAGACCGACGAGCAGGTATCCGATGCACAGCAGCAGCACGCTCAGCGCAGCCAGAACACCGCCGAAGATCGCAAGAAGGACCATCGAGAATCCACGCCCACCGGTCGCCCGCCAACTTCGACGCAGGGCATCGCCGACGGTGAGCCGCCCGAGCGCCGGATCGGCGATCATCGCCGGGACGAACATCACTCGAACCAGCACCAGGGCGCTGCCGATCATGGCGATCGCGAAGGCCACGAGCAGTCCAAGCACGATCGCCCCGATCGCCGAAGTCTCGGCGGTCTTCAAGCCGCCGGCCAAGCCGCCGGCGAGACCACCGGCGAATCCGAAGATGGCGGCGACGATGGCGGCGGCCATGTAGGCGATCAGCGTCACCGCGACCCCGATCGACACGACCACGAGCGACCCAAGCACCACCTGGGCGTAGCGACGGAATCCCATGAAGAGGTCGCCGATCTCGGGACGCCCTCGTACCGCATTGGCGGCTGCACAGACCAGTCCGGCGGACAGCGGGATCCCGACGAGCACCTGAAGGATGAAGCCCACGCATCCGCCGAAGAGCGCGAAGGCGACGGAAGCGCGTTCGTCCCCCGACAAGTCGCCGATCGCCTCGATCATGCCCTGTGGCGCCGCGATCGCGATGGTGATCGCAAGGAACACCAGACTCATGATCACCAGCGGGCCCCAATGGGCCCGAAACGTGGCGGTTGCAAGCGTGAATGCCCGACCGAAGGTGTACTCGCCAAGCCTCGCGACCGGCACCGTCGCCCCGGATGGAACGCTCGGCGACGACGGAAAGGCCTCCGTCGGCGGTGTCGATTGGAAGAACCTCGCAAGCTCGGCGTCGGAAGCTGCTGGGACCCACTCGCTGCTTCCGACACGAGCCACGAGCGTTCCGGCACTCAACCGCCCGGAAGATGCTCGCATCGCCATCTGTTCGATGTCGTGAGGTCCGCTGGGCTGGCCGTCCCCCGCCC
>JAFMML010000017.1 GCA_017859745.1 Planctomycetota bacterium | reverse complement strand
GCACTGGCTTGGCCGACCCTTGGCATCAGCATCGGCGTCTATGTCCTCTTGCTGGCAGTTCAGGCCGTTCGGATCGCCGTCGCGTCGCGCCGCGGAGGGCGGTCGCTGGGAGACTCGACGCTGTACGCGCTGGCGTGCGTGATCTCGAAGTTCGCGGGGTGCGTTGGCCTGATCAAGCATCGCATCGATCGGATGCGTCGCAGAGGCTCGCGGATCGTCGAGTACAAGTGACTACCGGGCGCCGCCGAAGACCAGCACGTCCGCTCGGCCGAGGTCGTCGTCTCCCGGGGCGACGCCATCGGGCGTCACGCTGACCACGAGGATCCGCGCCTCCGGCATCAGACGTGCGAGCTCGAGGATGGTTCCCCCCTCGAAGTCGCTGTGGAACCGTCCCACCGCGTGGACGACCTTCGCATCCGCGGGCAGATCCGGATCGGCGAGGGCGTTCGCGATCGAGGCGGCCATCGTCGCGTCCCAGACCATCTGCGACCTCAGCAGGTTCTCGATCGACTCCTCGGAAGGGGGGGGATTGCCGTTGGCCTCGCGCATCGACGTCATGATCTCCCGGAAGCGTTCGCGGTAGGCGCCCTCGTCGAGGCGCTCGGGCAGATCGAACAGCACACGCTCCTCTTCGGGCAGGGCCTCGAGCGCCTCGTATCCCTCGACGCGGGCACGGCGCACGTACTTCCGCGGCGCATTCGCGGCGACGACGCGCCCGCCGCGGGCCTTGGCGGCCTCGACGAGGCGTCCGTAGGAATCCTCCCAGCGTTGCGATCCGGACCAGCGGGCGCTGCCGGTGCGCTCGATGAAGGTCGCAAGATCGATCTCGTCGGCGAGGTACGCATCGAGATCGGCCTGTTCATGGCGCTCGAGCATCTCCATCGACACCATCGACCCGGGGTGCCGGTCGAGCAGGTCCTCCACGAGGGCGAGTTCGATGGCGTGGGCGCCGGGATCGTCGTGCTGTTCGCCCACGACGATCACGTCGCTCGCCGATGCGAGATCGAGCACCTCCGTCCAGGTCAGCGATCGGCCGGTCCCGTCGAAGGCGGGCAGCGTTCGGGCGATCTCCGCCGACATCGGGGGAGGATCGAAGGCCTGTGAGCCGACGGTGGACCGGCCTGCCGAGGCGCAGCCGGAAGCCAGCGCGGCGGCGAGGGTCGAAAGCGACACGCAGACCACGACGCGGGCGGGGGACTTGAAGGGGTTCATGTCGCGAGGATCGTCGCCCGGGCTCCCCGGGTCAACGCCGATGCCGCCACCGAACCCCGCGTAGCGCAGCGGCCGTGTTGCGAGAGCCGCAGTCGGCGCGGGAGCGGCCCGTCGAACGAGGGGACGTCGACGCGGGCGACCGTTCAGTCGCCGCATGGAGCCGTGTCGCATGTCGCTGCGAGTACACTCCCGCCCCGCGGCAGGGTGTCGCGACGGCCACGTGGCGATCGATGCGCCCCGCCGCCGATCGGATTCGACCGGATCGAGAAGACAGGGAGTGTTCGTGGCTTCCAAGCAGGCATCTGGATCGTCGCCCCGGTCCACCGGCGGCAAGGGTGGGAGCGGCAAGAGCAAGTCTCGAAGGCCGAGACGAACCGCCGCCACGAGCGATCGCCACGAGCTCTACGAGTTGTCGGTGCAGGCGCCCGAGAACGAGGTCCGGTTCATCGACAAGGTCTGGAGGAAGGTCCGAGGTCGCAAGGCCGAGAGTTTTCGCGAGGACTTCGCCGGGACCATGTATCTCGCATCGACGTGGGTTCGCCATCGGAAGGAGAACACCGCGATCGCGGTCGATCTGGATGACGAGGTCCAGTCCTGGGGGATGCGACGCCACATCGATCCGCTTCCGGAGGATGCCCGCCGCCGTGTGGACGTTCGACTCGAGGACGTCCGCACCGTGAAGTGCCCCCGGGTCGACTGCATCGGCGCCTTCAACTTCAGCTACTACCTCTTCAAGACGCGGCCGGAGCTGATCGCGTACTTCAAGGCGGCGAGGCGGGGCCTGAAGGCCGACGGCATCTTCCTGCTCGACGCATACGGAGGCAGCGAGTCCTTCGAGGAAGGCGAGGAGGATCGGCCGCTCAAGGGGTTCACCTACGTCTGGGACACCGATCGCTACAACCCCATCACCGGCGACGTGGTGACCCGCATCCACTTTCGATTCCCGGATGGCAGCGAGATCGACTCGGCGTTCGTCTACGAATGGAGGCTCTGGACCTTGCCGGAGATCCAGGAGTGCCTGCGCGAAGCCGGTTTCGGCACCGTCGAGGTGTGGTGGGAGGGCACGACGAAGGACGGCGAGGGCGATGGCAAGTTCAAGCCGACCCGGGAGGGCGATGCGTGCCAGGGTTGGATCGCGTACCTGGTGGCTCGGGACTGAGGCGATCCGTCGAACCCTGCGTATGATCGTCCCATGAGCTCGCCCCTTCCGCCTGGCGTCGACGCCGAGGAATCCATGTCGCAGGATCTCGGCGATGCCCTCGCGGAGGTCGAGGCGATCTTCGAGACGCAACTCCTCAGCGACTTTCCGGCGGTCAACGAGTTGTGCCGCCATGTCGAGAGATACCGCGGCAAGCGCCTGCGACCCACCTTGGTCCTGCTGTCCGGCCTGGCCGCATCCGGCGCGGATCGCGAGCGGGGCCTGTCGCATCGGCACCGGGTGCTCGGGGCTGTGGTGGAGATGATCCACATGGCGACCCTCGTCCACGACGACGTCCTCGACGAAGCGGATGTTCGACGGCGAGGCGCCACCGTGAATCGACTGCGGGGCAACGAGACCGCGGTGATGCTCGGGGACTACCTCATCTCCAACGCCTTCCACCTGTGCTCGAGCCTCGACGATCCCGGAATCAACCTCGAACTGGGTTCGGTGACCAACACCGTCTGCGAAGGTGAACTGCTGCAGCTTCATCATCGGGACGACCTTTCCCTCGACGAGGCCACCTGCATCGAGATCGTGCGACGCAAGACCGCGGCGCTGGTCGCGGGCGCATGTCGGCTCGGAGGCCGCCTCGCCGGCGCCGACGCCGAGCGGGAGCGGGCTCTCGCCGCGTTCGGCGAAGCCACCGGCATCGCGTTCCAGATCCAGGACGACCTGCTCGACCTCGCCGGCGATGCCGAGGTGGTGGGAAAGACCCTCGGACGCGATCTCGAGAAGGGCAAGCTGACCCTTCCGTCGGTTCTGCATCTGGCTTCTTCGGGGCCCGAGCGCCGCGAAGCCATGCTCGATGCGATCGCCCGGCGGGACGCGGATGCCCTCCGACGGGAGCTGGCCGAACATGGCGGTGTCGAGATCGCCCGCACGCGTGCCGCAGCGTTCATCTTCGAGGCGAAGGAGCATCTCGCGATGCTGCCCGAGTCGCCCGCCCGCGACCTGTTGGCGTCGTTGGCCGAGGCCGTGATCCATCGGAACCACTGAATGGACACGGCCGAATCGCGGTGCAGGAGCGGGTCTCCGCAACCGTCGGATCGAAACGTGGAACGAGAGCAGCAGGAGTCGGCCTCGACGCGTTCCGGGTCGGCGGCAGACCCGACGGCAGTCCTGAAGGCAATCCCGAAAGTCCAACTTCCCGAACGCCCAACTTCCCGAACGCCCGAAGACGAGATCGACCAGGAGCAACCAGCCATGAGCACCAGCATCGCCATCCGCCTGGCCACCGCGGGCATCCTCGGCCTCGGTCTTGCACTCGGCACCGGTCCGGCCCACGGCCAGTCGGGTTCGGATTCGAACCAGTCCTCCTCTAAACAGTCCTCATCGAGCTCTTCCTCGAAGTCTTCGTCGAAGCAGTCCTCGTCCAGCAGTTCGGATTCGGATCGCTCGTCGTCGAGCAACTCCTCCTCGGACTCCTCTTCGTCGCGACAGTCCGACTCCGACTCCTCCTCCTCGCGCAGTTCCGACTCGGACCGGTCGTCGTCCCGCTCGGGCCAGTCCGACTCCGATCGTTCCTCATCTCGCGACTCGTCCCGCGACCGGTCCTCCTCGAGCAACTCCTCCTCCAGCCGCACTCGAGCGGCCTTCGACGCTCCGCCGAGGGACTGGGTCGATCGACTCGACCGCGATGATCGCACCGCCCTCGAGCCGCTGCTCGGCTACGTCGCACCGTCCTGGCAGGGTGTCGATGGCGTCGCATGGATCGGTCGAGGCCCGCAATCGCTGTCGGATTGGCGGGGTCGCCCGGTGATCGTGCAGTCGTTCACGAGTCGAATGAACGGCGTGCGCATCGCGGAACGCCTCGCCCGAGCGCTCGAGGCGGCGCAGGTCGAGGATCTCGCCGTGCTTCTCGTGCACATCCCCGAGGGCGCCGAGCACGCACCGAAGGTGCTCGAGAGGCAGCCGGTCCCGTACCCGGTGCTGGTGGATTCGACCGGTCGTGTCGCCGACGCGTTCGGCTTCTACAAGCGACCGACGAATCTGTTGATCGACCGACAGGGGAACGTCCGCTACGCAGGCCTCACCGCCGACGGTGCCGCGGCGGCGGCCAAGGTCCTCGCCGCCGAGTCCTACGACCCGGAGGTGCCCGCGGCGGTGCGCGACCAGCCGGAGGCCGTGGCCGACGACGCCGCGGCGTTCCCGACCTTCACCGGCTCGGTGGGGCGAGCGCGGGATCTCCGCGGAAAGGCGGCCCCACCGTTCGTGGTGGATCGGTGGATGAGCGATGCCGATGCGCCGAACGGGCGGCTGCTGGTCATCGACTTCTTCGCCACCTGGTGCGGTCCCTGCATCGCATCGGTCCCGCATCTTCGATCCCTGGCGCGGGCGTATCCGCAGGACGTCTGCGTGGTCGGATTGACCGACGAGAGTCGTCGCAACTACGACAACGGACTTCGGAAGCGCAACATGAAGACCGAGGACTTCGGCTACGCGATCGCCAGCGATCCGCAGGCCCGGGTCAAGAGCGCCTTCGCGGTCACGGCGATCCCGCACATCGCGATCGTCTCCGGCGACGGCGTCGTGCGCTGGCAGGGGCATCCGCAACGTCTCGACGATGCGACGATTCGGAGCCTCATCGAGGCCAATCGCCAATCGGCCGGATCGGCCGGTCCGGATTCGGGCTCGGCGCCGCCGCGTCGATGGACGCGAGGTTCCTGAACCGGAGCCCTTCGAGACTGCGCGGCGCCCGAGTCTCGCTCCCGGCCCGAGGCGGCCCGGCGAGGCATGGAGCTCGAGTTCCGGCCCTCAGGGCCAGGCCGGGAGCGGGGCGTTGTCGATCAGCCTCACCTCGCCGAGGCGTGCTGCGATCAGGGCCCGGGTCGGGCCTCGCAGATCGTCGACCGGCATGAGATTCGCGGGATCGCGCACCACGGCGTACTCGACCTCGAGTCCATGAGCCTCCAGTGTCTGGGCCATGAGATTCTCGGCGGTCGCCGGTTGCTGGGCGGCATGTGCGGTCTGCAGGGCCTTCGAGATGCCGACGGCTCGAGAACGATCGTCCGGCGACAGGTATCGGTTCCGGCTGCTCATCGCCAGACCGTCTGCTTCCCGAACCGTGTCGCCGCGCAGGATCCGAAGGTGGGGCCAGCGGCGCTCTCCGCGGCGGTCCGTCTCGACCAACTCCTCGATGAGCCGCAACTGCTGGAAGTCCTTCTCGCCGAACACCGACAGCGCGGGACGGGCGAGATCGAAGAGTCGCGACACGACCTGAGCGACGCCTGCGAAATGACCGGCCCGGCAGCCGTCCTCGAGTCGGGGTGTCGTCGCGACGGGCGGGAGCCGCAGGTGGTTCGCGGCGGCACGCGCCGCTTCCGCGCCGTCGGGATAGAGGTCCTCGACCGACGGCGTCCACGCGGCCTCGGCACCGTGACGCTCGCAGATCTCGAGATCCGCCTCGAGCGTTCGCGGATAGCGGTCGAAGTCCTCGGCTGGTCCGAACTGCGTCGGGTTGACGAAGATCGAGACCACGACGGGCATGCCCGCCCGCACCCCCCGATCGATCAGCGACGCATGGCCCTCGTGCAGGGCGCCCATCGTGGGCACCAGGCATCCCCCGGTGTGCGAGGAGAGATCATCGAGGGTGCAGACGACCTTCACGTGGCCACGTCCAGAGATCAGGTCGTCAAAGGACGAGAAGGATGACGCCCGAAAAGGCCACTCCCGCGGCGACCAGCAGCACCGCGGGTCGGCTCTGTGGACCGACCCGAAGTGCGGCCGCGCCGATCGCGAGCGACGCGGCGAACATTCCGATCGCCCACGGCGTCATCGAGCTGGTCCGCTGATCGCGGACGAAGGTCTCGGTGCCACCGTAGAGACCGGTTGGATCGACGGTGGGCTCGGAATCGAGTTGCCAGCCGTTCGGCATCACCGGTGCGAACACGCCGTCTTCGCCTTCCGTGGCGAAGAGCCAGCTCTCGGCGCCGACGGAAGGCAAGGGCATGAAGCCGGCGACCGAGTCCGCGGCGGACTCGTCGAACGCCGCCCGCCGCCAGTAGCGGACCTCGAGGCGAGCGCCCGGCTCGAGGGCGAGCCCCTGTTCGACGCGGTCCACCACGAACGTCGCCACGTAGCTTCGATCGTCGAAGAGGTTGCTCAAGACCCGCTCGACCGCGATCGACTCGACTCGGCCGTGGACGATGACGTTCGCCCGATCGGCGAGAGCCTCGTTGGAGAGCGGCGGTGCCTCGATCATCTGACTCTGACCGCCGGCAGGCGTGAGGAACGTCAGGATCGCGACCATCGAGACGCCCGCGGCCCAGCCGAGTGTGGCACGCACGGCGTTGGGCGGGTTCGACGACACCGGGCTCATTCAACCACGTTCCATCACGCTCGGCAACCTCGGCAGGATGGGGAAGAGCGGGCGTCGTTCAGGTCCGGGCGGCGTCCTCGCCCGACGGGTGTCAAGTCGGCGTTCGGTTCTTCGTCCGCCGAGGAGATCTCGGTTTGGTAGGGTCCGGATCGGGTGTTCGAGAGGTCTGAGGGAGGTCGAAACGGGCTTGCACATCACCGAACCATCGGCATGTGGAGACGGAGCGGACTCGACCGGCTGGATCAGGTCGGTCGAGCCGAGTCGTCTGTTGCTCTGGTCTGCTCGGCCATCCCCGCCGACCCTGGATCGGATTCAGGCTCTTCTCGGGCCGGTGACCGTCGATTCGTTGCCGATCGAGGATCCGGTGCGTTGGGCGGCGGCGATCCATTCCGATCGGCGCGACCGCCCCACACGCCTGGTCTGGATCGAGAGTCCGGACCCGCGGGCGATGCCCGGGGCTCCCGAGGAGGTCGGCACCGCCAAGGCCGTCTTCGGATTGGAGACGCTGCTCTCGCCCGCGGGCCGGGGCGATCCCTGGCAGGAATGGCTCGAGATGGCGCGGCTCCTCGAGTCGCTCGGTGGCCCCGGCCCGATGCTCGATCCGGCGACCGGTCGCTGGTTCGAGCGGGAGCATCTGTCGTCGTGGAGCGAGCCGAAGGATGCGGAATCCGACGGGGCCGATGCCTTGCAGCTTCCCGACGAGATCCTCTGGAGCATTCGGGCCACCCGGCGCGAAGGGGGGCGAGGCGTCTGGTTGACGACGGAAGGCCTTGCCCGCCTCGGTCTGCCCGAACTCGAGATGCTCGAGGTGCCCGAGGAACTTGCGGACGTCGGCGCAGCGCTGCTCGACGGCCTGTCGGGACTCGCGTGCGTGACGCCGCCGCCGCGAGATCGCGCGTGGGTGGTGGGGCCGTCGCTCGAGGTGTCGGCGCGAACGCTCGACGAGGTGATCGAGACGATCGACGAGCGATCCGCCGGGTCCCGACGGCATCGCGGAGGAGAGGTCCCTCCCGGCGCCGGTGGTCTGATCGATGCGCTGGTCGTCTGCGGAGCGCAGCCCCGCGGAAGCTACCGACGGATCTGGACGGCTCCGATCGAGGTGCTTCGGGCGTTGATCGACGGCGCCGCGGTCCATCGCAGCCCGCGAGCTGCGGCTCGGCAGCAGCGACTCGCCCAGAGGCGCCTCGATCTCGTCGACGCGGCGCTTGTCGCGAGCCCCGATGTGAAGGTGCAGCTTGCGGCAGGGGACCACGGCTCGGAGGGCTTCTGGGGCGTCGTGACCCAGTCGCTTGGTTCCGGGTGGTCCGTGCAGCCGCTCGATCTCGCAGGCCGGCCTGCCGCGGGCGAATCGGAGCGCCTCGTCGCCCGTGGACAGGTCGTCGACTGGCGGATCGAACTCGACGGTGCGGTCCACGGTCCGGAGGATGCCGGGCCGCTTTCGAACCTGCTGGGAACCGGACCTTCGGTCGCCCCCACCGGTTCCGTGGAATGAACTCATGACCGTCGAGCCGAGATCGCCCTCTCCTCCCGTCGACGCGACCGCCGGCGATGGCCGGACCGATTCGGACGAAGCCGGCGTCCGCAGGGTGCTGGAGACCCGTGGCCGCGTCCACGGCATCTCGGTGACGCTTCGGGTGCTTGGATGGCTCGCCGCCGCGGGTTGCCTGCTCGTGGGACTCGCGGCAGTCGTCGCCTGGCTGTGGCAGTCGCTCGGCTCCTCGGCGGGTTGACTCTCGCAGGTGGATGTCGCGACCCGCGATCCGCGGGTCATCTGCAGCGGGCGGGGCGGCTACGCTTCCCGTCCATGCAGACGCTCATTCGATCGATCCTTCGATTCCGCCTGCTGCTGGCCGTGGGCGGTCTCGGCTGGATCCTGTCGGGCTGCGCCGGATACGAGGTTCGCGGCCGGGTGGTCAGCGGCTCGTTCGGCGGTCTCGTCGCCGTCGTGGACGAGGGCGACCCCCGGCTGCGCGCCGAAGGCGTCGGCAATGCCCGGATCACCATCGTGAGGGATCCTGGACGTCTCAACGCCCGGCAGGTCGCCACCGGGGTCTCCGAAGCCGATGGGGACTTCGTCATTCCGCTGGCGGAGTTCGGTGCGGGCTGGCTCGACGAGGAGTGGCGAGTGCAGGCGGTGCGATCCCGGATCGGTCTTGCGGAGGGGCTGGTGCGGATGCCGCGACCGGGTGCCGGCGAGGTCCTGCTGATCGAACTGCGCGAGGCCGATCCCTCCGAGATCGACGACCTCCAGCGGCGGGGCGGTGGTCGCGAGGATCTCTACGACGAGGTCGAGCGATGGTCCACTCCGTGACTCCCGACACGCGCCGATCGGATGCCTGAGAAGATGCGACGTCCAGTCGGCCGGACGCGCATCCGCTACCGGTATCGCATCCGGTTCGCGGGTCTGCTCTATCTCGCCATGACGCTGCTGCTCGGCGTCGCCGCGGCCACCCGGCCGAACAACCTGCTGGTCTGGATCTTCGGGGTGATGCTCGGAGCGATCCTGGTCTCCGGCGTGGTCTCGGGATTCATGCTGATGCGACTGGAGGTTCGCCGCGTCGACGTGGGCACCGCGATCGCGGGCCGGACGTCGCGTCTTCGCTACGAACTGACCAACCGCTCCCGATTCTGGAGCGCGTTCGCCCTGTGGATCAGGGAGCATCCCGTCGGGAAGATGGACGGTTGGGAACACGGTCTCGAGACGCCGCAGGCCCACGTGATGCAGATCCCCCCGGGCGAGTCGGTTCGGGCGGAGGCGTGGATCGAGCCCCGTCGCCGCGGCGCCGTGCGTCTTCGCGAGGTGGCGGTTTCGACCCGATTCCCGTTCGGTCTGCTGGAGAAGGTGCTTCGCCATGAACTGCCCGCGACGCTCCTCGTTCATCCGAAGGTGCATCCGCTGCGCCGCGATCTTCTCGACGCGTTGCGGGGACGAGCCGAGGGCATCTCCGACCTCGGTCGGCGGGCCGGCGCCGGTGGCGAGTTTCTCGGCGTGCGCGAGTACCGCCCGGGCGACAGTCTTCGCCGCCTCGCCTGGAAGCGACTCGCCGGAACCAGTCGTCTGGCGGTCGTCGAACGGAGTTCGGGCGGGCCGCCGCGACTTCGTCTGGTCCTCGATCTCGGACGCCGGCCGGAGGAGATCCGCACCCGCGCCGGGGAGGACGCCCGCGACGCCGAGGAGCGGGCGATCGAACTCGTGGCATCGATCGCGTCCGCGGCCGGCGAACTGGGCTTCGAGACCGGGCTGGAGATCGTGGGCGTCGAGGCGAGGCGGATCGAACCACGGTCGGGACGTCGCGTGCTCGAACGGATCATGGACGCCCTCGCCCGCATCGATCTGACGGCCCCGCGAACGAGGGTTGCCGCCGGCGCCTCCTCCAATGTGCGGGAGGTTCGGGTGGTCGTGGAGCCCGGCGAGGCGACCACGCTGGATGCCACGGAGCGATCCTGGAGGTTCGGCAGCGGGCGGCTCGACGCCTTCGTCGCCGATGCGGAGGCGGGGACGACGTGAGTCTCGGCCGACGAGTGCGACTGGAGGTGCTGATCCTCGCGGTCCTGGCGATCGCGGCGTTCTGCGTCAGTCAGCGGTCCTTCGGGATGTTCCTGTTCGCTTCGGGCCTCGCGATCCTCAGCTGGTACGTGACCGAGGGGCCACGGGGCCGCCGCCTGCCGAAGTGGTTGTCGCTGGCGACGCTGGGGGTGATCGTCGCCAACGCCTGCTGGGAGTGGTTCCTCCGTCCCGATCCCAGCGAGGCGATGAGCATCCTCGGCCGCTTCTCCATGTGGTTGACGGTGCTCAAGCTGTACGAATCCCGTGGTGCCCGAGACGACGCTCAGCTGCTTGCGCTCACCGCGGTGCTGGTCATCTCCGGCACCCTCGAGACGATCGATCTGCTCTTCGCGGTGCTTCTGGTCGCGTACGGACTGGATGTGATGCGAGTCGCGATGTTGATCGAACTCGCCTCGGTCGCCGCTTCGGCGTCGGTCGGATCGGCGGCCGACGGTGGTCCGGCTTCGGGACGCCGATTCACGCGGAGCCTCCGGCGAACCGTCGGATTCACCCTCGCCGGCGCCACCGTGACCGCGATGGTGGTGTTCGCGGTCTTTCCCCGGCGGCTCGATGCGGATCCTCGAAGGCCCTTCGGCGGCGGACCGGTCTCGGGCTTCGTCGACGAGGTCGATCTCTTCTCGGGCGAGCGCATCACCGAGAGTCGTCGAGAGGTCTTCAGCGTGCGTTGGATCGACCGGCAGGGCGAGTCGGTCCGATTCCCCCAGCCGATGCTGCTGCGCGGTGCGGTCATGGATCGCTACCAGGTCGTCTCGAACCGATGGATCCCGGCGAGAGGGCCGTCGCAAGCTCGGACGGTGACGGTCCGCGAGGATCTTCCGATGACGCCGTTGTCGATTCCCTCGGTCCGCCCACGGAGCGAGACCTATCGGCAGCAGGTCGAGATGCGGTCGATGTCGACCGCGACGGCGTTTGCGGCGTTCGCTCCGATCGGCGTCCACACCGAGGAACGAAGAACGTTCGCGATCGACGAACGCACCCTCGTGGTGCGGGAGATCGGCCTGGATCGGGTCAGTCGCCTCCAGTCCTACGAGGTGCAGATCGAGCCCTACCCGGGCCCCGAGACGTTGGCGCCGCTGCTCGGTCGCCGCGGTGGCGCCGTCCCCTCGTTGCCGGAGTTCCCGATCCCGGAGATCCGCGAGATCGCCTTGGAACTGCTTTCGGATCTCGTCGACGGCGAACTGCCGACCGCCGACCAGGCGCGGGCCGACCCCGAGGTCCGTTGGGAGCGCAATCGAATCGTCTCCCGGGCGTTCGCGTCCTGGCTTCAGGACACCGCTCGGTTCCGCTACACCACGGATCTTCGGGACTTCATACGCCTCGACGGGGAGGATCCGATCGTGGCGTTTCTCCAGCGGCATCGGTTCGGGCACTGCGAGTACTTCGCGTCGGCGCTGGTGGCGCTTTGTCGCTCGGTGGGTGTGGACGCGCGACTGGTCACCGGCTTCGTTGCGATGGAGTGGGATCCCGGAACGCGCCAGTACCTGGTGCGCGAATCCAATGCCCACGCATGGGTGGAGGTGAGGACGGGTCGGTTCCTCTGGTCGAGCATCGATCCCACTCCCCCCGAGAGCCTCGAGTCGATCGCCTCGTCGGGGCGGGGCTGGTTCGATCGATTCCGTTGGATCTACGACCGCGCCGAACTGTTCTGGAGCAGCCGAGTCATCAGCTACGACGGTGCGGTGCAGGCCTCGCTCGCCGAACGGCTGGGACGCGAATTCGAAGGTGCGGGCGATCGGGTTGCGGCGTGGCTCGATGACGGACGCAGCAGGCTTGCCCAGCGTCTGAGTCTCGGGCGCACCGCGACGGTGTGGTTCCTTGCGGTCTCGGCGACTCTGATGGCTGGCGCGGCGGCAGGAGCACTGGTGCTGCGGCGCCGTCGACGGGTCCGCCGGCGCTCCGGGCTGCCCAGGTCCGCCCCAGCCGCCTCCCTCGAAGCCGCCTCGGTCCATCTCGAGACGATGGATCTCTGGGACCGGGCGGGACTGGCCCCGGCGTCGTGGCAGCCGCCCCGGGCGTTCCTTCAGTCTCTCGGTGCAAGTTGGTCCGAGGCGGTGGCGTTGAGCCTGCCGATCGTCGACCTGCACTACCGAAGCCGGTTCGCCGGCGAGGTGCCCACCACCACGCAACTCGGCGATGTCCGGCAACGCCTCGAGCGGCTCCGGATCCTGCTTCGGCGACCGCATTGACGGTCTCGCGCAGGTCCGCAGAACCGCCATGTGGCCCAGGGATGTGAAGTGGGGCAAACTTCCGGCGGCCCGGTGCTCGGGGGACCGGGAAGTTCGATTCACTCGCGATCGAACATGGTCGAAGACGACCGGAAGCAGCCCTTGACGCTCGCGATCCGGCGACGATCGGCGCAAGGCGAACCTGGAGCCCGGCATGCCCGCATTTCGATCCCGCACGCTTCACTGGCGACGAAATCTCGAACAACTTGCCCGCCGCGGCGGGGCTCTCGAGGTGGCGATCGCGCCGGCAAGCGACGTCGCCGACTCCAGTGATCCTCCGTCGACCGGCCCTCTGCCCGCGGACTTCGTCTGGCGTCTTCGGATCGCCTCGACCAGCGAGGATCGCATCGAACTCGAACTTCCCGAGATGCTTCATCGCTCCGTGCCGGTGCGCGAGGGCACCACGGTGGTGGCGGCGATCGTCGTCGGTCCCAACCGGTGGATGTTCCGCAGTCGCGTCGTCGCGTCCGTCGATGCGATGTCGATCGGCGCGAGCCCCGGGACCTTCCAGATCGAGATGCCCGAGAAGGTCGCGCGAACCCGTCGCCGCCATCTCCGCGTGGACTCGGCGAGTCTCGCTCTGCCCACGGTGCGACTCTGGCCGCTTCTCGACCTCGCGTCGGTTCGCCCCGCCCAGCGGGCGCTCGCCCTCACCGCCGAAGCGATCGGGCGCGGAGAGCGGGTGGTGGATCGAACCTGGGAGGACGAGTCGGTCCGTCCGACGCTCGGTCCGGAGTTCGGCGCGACCCTCATGAACATCGGCGGCGGGGGCGCGGGCCTGCGTCTGGAGCCCTCGGATGCCGCGGCGATCGCCAGCCATCGCCACTTCTGGATGGAGATCGATCTCCGTCCGGAGTCGGCGCTTCCGCTGTGCGTCACCGCCCGAATCGCCCACACCCATCTCGAGTCCACCGGGGCGACCTACGCCGGCGTCGCCTTCGACTTCACCGCCGACGCGGAACACGCCAAGCTGGTGGGTCGGCAGGTGATCGGCGCGATCGCGGCGCGGCAGCGGCGTCAGGAGCCGGCGACTCGACGGGCCGCGTGACCTCGGTCGCGTGTCGGCCGATCACTCGGGTCTTGTCGCGACTTTCGCGACCCTCGGCGATCGGATCGCTGTCCGCGACGATGCCGCAGCCCGCCCGGTAGGCCAGTCGCCATCGATCAGACGTTCCGAGGCGAGCGAGGGTGGCGGTTCGGATCGCGACGTTCAGAAGCGCTCCCCCCTCCATGCCGAACCACCCGATGCTTCCGCAGTAGATGCCGCGTCTCGCGGATTCGAGGGTGTCGATCACCTGCATCGCTCTGATCTTGGGAGCGCCGCTGATCGAGCCGGCGGGGAAGATCGCCTGCAGCATCGAGGATGGCGTCACGTCGTCGCGCAGGCGGCCCTCGATCTCGGCCACCCCATGGACGATGGTGGGATGTCGCTCGAACCGACGAGGTTCGACCACCCGAATCGATCCCGCGCGGCAGATCCGACCGAGATCGTTGCGCATGAGGTCCACGATCATGGCCAACTCCGCAGCGTCCTTGGGGTTCGCTGCAAAGGCGTCCAGATCGGCGTCGGCGGTGCGAGTGCCCTTGATCGGGCATGAGCGGACGACTCCGCCGGGTTCGACGCTCGCAAGCATCTCCGGACTCGCGGACAGCACCGCCTCGTTCGCGGATGTCTCGACGTAGGCCCCGAAGCGAGGGGCCCCGGCGAGGACCGCCGCAGCCAGGGATCGGGGATCGCCGTCGAGTTCGGCTTCGAATCCCCGGGACAGGTTGGCTTGAAAGAGGTCTCCGGCATGCACGAGTTCGACGCAACGCTCGACGATCGACTCGTACCACCGGTCCGACTCGATCGGCTGCAGCGGCCCGAGCCGAAACTCCGACGGCGGTGTGGCGGCCGCCAGCGATGCCTCGGCCCACGCCGGCACCGGGCCATGCCGATGCCAGGATCGGTCGTGGTGATCGAACACCAGACTCCATGGCACGTCCACGATCCAGGCGTCCCAGGCGTCGCCGGATTCCGACCCGGTTGCGACGCCGCTCGGCGTCGATCCCTTCTCGTCGCTCAGGACCGCGGCGGGCTCGAGGCGGGCGCCGAGTTCGTAGGCCAGAAGGACCAGCCGACCCGTCGTCCAGGGGGGGCGGTCTTCGTGGGGAAGCGAGGACACCGCCAACGAGTGCGTCGGGAGTTGCTCGCCAAGCCATGCGGTGACGGCCGGGTCCACCCCCGAGTCTCCTTCGACGCTGCGCTTCGCCGGAAGGCGTCGGGGATCGAGCGGCGCGGTCACCAGCGTCCAACGGGGCAGGGGATCCGCCCCGTCCCCGCGATTCAACACCGCGATCGGATGGTTGCGGGGCCACGAGACAAGCAGATCCCACGGCGACACCGCGGACCTTCGACTCGCACCTCGGAGAGTCTCCGTCTCGACCATGCCGCGAGCGTATCCCGATCCGGCGCATGTCGTGGGCCGACCGGGGCCGGCCGCGCCGCTGGTAGACTCCCCGCCCCGCGATCGGCGGCGTGCTCGAAGGACGCCGGCGAATCATCTCTTCGACGACCCCCGAGCCTCCACCAGACATGCCCACCTCCGCCCCGCGCCGCCGATCCTCCTCCCGCGCCTCCTCCCGCCGCGCCGGAGGCTCCTCCTCGAATCGGATGGTCTACTCGTTCGGCCCCGCCCGCTGCGACGGCAACGCCACTCAGAAGGCCCTGCTTGGCGGCAAGGGCGCGAACCTCGCGGACATGACCTCGATCGGTCTGCCGGTGCCGCCGGGATTCACCATCACCACCGAGACCTGTGCGGCCTACGAGAAGTCGGGCAATCGCATGCCGAAGGGTCTGATGAAGGAGGTCGCGGCGGCGATCGCCCACCTCGAGAAGGAGACGGGCAAGCGGTTCGGCGACGCCGACAACCCGCTGCTGGTCTCGGTTCGCTCCGGTGCCGCGGTCTCGATGCCGGGCATGATGGACACCATCCTCAATCTCGGTCTCAACGACTCGGCGGTGGTCGGTCTGGCCAAGGCGACCGGCAATCCCCGCTTCGCCTACGACGCGTACCGCCGCCTGATCAACATGTACGGCGACGTGGTGATGGGGGTCCACCACCACCACTTCGAGGCGGCCTTCGATGCGGTCAAGAAGCGCTACCACGTCGAGGCCGATACCGACGTCCCCGCGGAGGGGCTCGAGGAACTCTGCGAGTCCTACAAGCAGGTCTGTCTCCGCCATGTGGGCAAGGCGTTCCCGCAGGATCCGCTGAAGCAGATCGAACTCGCCATCGAGGCGGTCTTCCGAAGCTGGAACAAGCCGACCGCGATCTCCTATCGAACCATCAACGGCATCCGCGGGCTCGCGGGCACCGCGGTGAACGTCCAGAGCATGGTCTTCGGAAACATGGGCGAGGATTCCGGCACCGGCGTCGCCTTCACCCGCAATCCCTCGACCGGCGAGAACCGCTTCTACGGCGAGTTCCTCGTGAACGCCCAGGGCGAGGACGTGGTGGCGGGGATCCGCACGCCGCGGCCGCTCTCGGAGATGGCCCGCTGGAACGCGAAGGTGTCGAAGCAGCTCGCCACGATCCGCACGAAGCTCGAGAAGCACTACCGGGACATGCAGGACATCGAGTTCACCATCGAGCGCGGGCGGCTCCACATGCTGCAGACCCGCAACGGCAAGCGCACCGGCGCGGCCGCGGTGCGGATCGCCGTCGAGATGGTGAAGGAGCGCCTCATCGACCGCCGCACGGCGATGGCGCGGATCCCGGCGGGGGACATCACCCAGCTGCTGCTGCCGCGGTTCGACGACAAGGCCAAGCGTTCCGCGACGGTCGTCGC
Organism: Planctomycetota bacterium; assembly: GCA_017859745.1. Taxonomy (GTDB): domain Bacteria; phylum Planctomycetota; class Phycisphaerae; order Phycisphaerales; family SM1A02; genus VGXO01. The sequence continues at coordinate 35,733 of JAFMML010000017.1, read as the reverse complement.
CACGGGTCTGCCGGCCTCGCCGGGAGCGTCCTGCGGGGCCCTCGCCTTCACCGCCGACGAGGCGGTCGAGCGAACCCTGAAGGGTGAGAAGGTCCTGCTCGTGCGCAAGGAGACCTCGCCCGAGGACGTCGAGGGCATGCACCATGCGGCGGGCATCCTCACGTCGACCGGCGGCATGACCAGTCATGCCGCGGTGGTCGCCCGGGGCTGGGGCAAGTGCTGCGTCGCCGGCGCCGGCGCACTCTCGATCGACGCAGCGAAGGGCAAGATCCGAATCGGCAACCGCACGCTCGGGCGGAAGGACGTCCTGTCGATCGACGGCTCCACCGGCGAGGTGATGCTCGGCGAGGTCGAGCGGATCGTTCCGAAGAAGGTGCCCGCCGATCTCGAGACGGTGCTCGGCTGGGCCGACGCGGCCGCCCGGATGAAGGTGCGGGCCAACGCCGACACGCCCGCCGACGCCTCCCGGGCGCGGGGCTTCGGGGCGGTGGGCATCGGCCTCTGCCGGACCGAGCACATGTTCTTCGAGGGCGAGCGGATCGCCGCGATGCGGGAGATGATCCTCGCCGACAGCGCCGCGGAGCGAGAGAAGGCCCTCGGCAAGCTGCTGCCCTTCCAGCGAAAGGACTTCGTCGGGATCTTCACGGCCATGAAGGGCTGCCCGGTGACGGTCCGCCTGCTCGATCCGCCGCTCCACGAGTTCGTGCCCCACGACGACGCGGCGCAGAAGGACCTTGCGAAGCGGACGGGCGTCAAGGTCGCCGACATCCGCCGCCGCATCGCGATGCTGCACGAGCAGAATCCGATGCTCGGGCATCGGGGCTGCCGTCTCGCGGTGACCTATCCGGAGATCCTGCGGATGCAGGTTCGGGCGATCGCCGAGGCGACCATCGCCTGCCGCAAGAAGCGGATCGACGCGAAGCCCGAGATCATGATCCCGCTCGTCGGTACGCGGGCCGAGCTTGCGGCGCTGCGGGCCTCGACCCTCGAGACCATCGACGAGGTTCGAAAGGCGAAGAAGTTCGCGGGCCGACTCGACATCCCCGTCGGGACGATGATCGAGATCCCTCGTGCCGCGCTGACCGCCGACGAGGTCGCCGAGGTCGCGGACTTCTTCAGCTTCGGCACCAACGATCTGACCCAGATGGCCTTCGGCTTCAGTCGCGACGACATCAACTCGTTCCTGCCCGACTATCTCAAGCAGGACCTGCTGCCGAAGGACCCCTTCCAGACCCTCGACGCCGGCGGCGTCGGGCAGCTGGTGCGGATGGCCTGCGAGAAGGGCCGATCCACGGACGCGAAGCTGAAGTTGGGGATCTGCGGCGAGCACGGCGGCGATCCCGAGTCCATCGGGTTCTTCGAGGAGGTCGGTCTGGACTACGTCAGCTGCTCGCCGTTCCGGGTGCCGGTCGCGCGCCTCGTCGCCGGGCAGGTGGCGGGCCGGGTCGCCGCGAAGTAGCGAGGCCGGGTCGAGAGCCCCGAATGCCTCGTCGGCCGAGGACCGGGCTCTTGCCGCGACGCCACGACGCCGCGTGATCGCGGGATCACGGGATCACGGGATCACGGGATCGGGGGCGACGTCTGCGTGCCCGGGCGGGGATAGAGTTGGCGGTCCGCGGCATCGCCCTCTGCCACGGCGTGGCACCGACAGTCCGAGGCATCGCCATGGTCGATTCAACGTCTCCAGGTTCCCCCGATCCCGCCCGATCGCCCGCGGAGTCCATCTTCGAGGAGGTCGGCATCGTTCGCGATCCGGCGAACCTGTTCCATCAGACCATCGAGCAGGTGCTCGTCGCCGCCGATCTCGCGGGCCTGCAGCACCACCAGCGGATCATCCTTGCCGAGCCCAAGAACGAGGTCATGGTGCACTTCCCGGTGCTCATGGACGACGGGCATCACCGTCTGTTCAAGGGCTATCGGGTCCAGCACAACAACGCGCTTGGTCCGTACAAGGGCGGCATCCGGTACCACCCGAGAGTGGCGCTCGACGACGTGAAGGCGCTCGCGGTGCTGATGACGATGAAGTGTTCGCTGGCGGGCCTGCCCTTCGGCGGCGCGAAGGGCGGCGTCAAGTTGAATCCACGTGAACTCAGCGAGGACGAACTGCGCCGGGTGACCCGTCGATTCTGCTCGGCGATCAGTCACCAGATCGGCCCGCACTACGACATACCGGCGCCCGACGTGGGCACGGACAGCCGCATCATGGCCTGGTTCGCCGACACGTACGCCCAGATGACGCCCGAGCATTCCCGGCAGGACGTGCAGGGGGTGGTGACCGGAAAGCCGGTTCCGTTCGGCGGATCGCGGGGTCGCGACAAGGCGACGGGGCAGGGGCTCGTCCACGTCCTCGAGGAGATGCTCCCGGAGCTCGGGCTCGACCTTTCGAAGATCGCCTTCAGCGTCATCGGCTTCGGAAACGTCGGTGGATGGACCGCGAAGCTGCTGTGCGAGCGCGGGGCGAGGCTCGTCGCCGTGCTCGACCACACCGGCGCCATCGGGGCCGGTCGCGGCATCGACCCCCGGCGACTTGCCGAGCATGTCGATCGCTACGGAGGGGTGGCCAACTTCTCGGGGGCCGATGGAATCGACGAGGACGCCTTCTACTCGACCGAAGTGGATGTCTTCGTGCCTGCGGCCCTCGAACAGATGATCGATGAACGGCGAGCGGCGGAGATCAAGGCCGTGGTGATCGCCGAGGGCGCCAACGCACCGACCACGCCCGAGGGGGACTCCGTGCTGCTTCAGCGAGGAGTCGAGGTGCTGCCGGCGATCCTCTGCAACGCGGGCGGTGTGACCGCCAGCTACTTCGAATGGGTGCAGAACCGCACCGCACGCTCGTGGTCGATCGAAGAGGTGGACGGTCAGCTTCGCGACCATCTGGTTGCGGCGGCTCGGCGGACCCGTGAAGCCCGGGCTCGCTACGACTGCGACCTCCGAACCGCGGCGTTCGTCGCCGCCTGCGAGCGGATCGGCGAGGTGTACGACCTGCGAGGCGTGTTTCCGTGAGCGGGTGTCTCGCGGATCGACGACGCTCGCGAGGTCCCCGAGGCGTCGCGCGCGAGGGGCTTCCCTCCACGGGGGATCGGGCATCGATCGACACGACGGCGAAGGGGCGTCGCCGAAGCGCGATGTGGGGGACTCCGGCGCTGCTGCTCTCGATGCTCGGCTGCACGCCGCCGATCGATCCGGCGACGCCGCCCTTTCGGCCGATCGACTACGACGCGGCGCTCGAAGCGGCGGCCCGTGAAGGCAAGGTGGTGTTCCTCGACTTCTACGCGTCGTGGTGCCCGCCGTGCCGACGTCTCGACTCGACGACGTGGAAGGATCCGGCGGTGGTCGCGTGGCTCGATGCGAACACGATCCCGGTGAAGATCGATGCGGAGGCGGAGGGGGAACTGGCCTGGGCGTTCATGGTCGAGGCGTATCCGACGCTCGTTCTCGTCGATGCCGAAGGCACGGAACTCGGGCGCATGCTGGGGTTCCTGCCGCCGGAGGTGTTCCTCGATGCCGCGAAGTCCGTGATCGACCGTGCGGCCACGACGTCGGGAGATCATCCGATCGCCCGCGACGCGCGCCCCACGACATAGACGCCCGATGGTGTGGGGACGGCGAACGGCCGCCGTCTCGAGGTGCGCGCCTGGAGGGCGTCGCGCCCAAGGTCCGAGAGCCTTCGATAACCGATGGGGACCTGGGGGCAATCTCCCGAATCCGTGGCTTTCTTCCGAGAGTCCGAGAGTTTGCCTCAAGTCGGACCATCGAAACTGGCACACTGCGGGGAGTCGGCGGCGGTGGACGCATGTGAAGGGCGTCCTCCACCCGGTCGCACTCGCCCGACCCCAACGATCGATGCTCGCCAACCTCGCACCATCTTCGACGACGATCTTCGACGGGTCCGTGGCCCTTGTCGCCGCCATCGGCGGCGATGGGCGCTGGACACCGAGCATCGGCGATCCCTCGGTGATGGGCTGGATCACGGTCGGCGGCTACCTGCTTGCCGCGGCGGCGTGTCTCTGGTGGGCCGTTGGCACTGGTCGCGGGCGCCGGACCGTTCCCGTCGCGATCGCCGCAATCGCGGCGGCGCTCGCGATCAACAAGCAACTGGACCTGCAGTCGCTGCTGACGCAGACCGCCCGCGATCTGCTCGAGGGAGCCGATCTCTACGAGAGCCGTCGAACCCTGCAGGCGATCTTCATTGGGGTGTTTGCTTCAGGAGGCGTGGCCGTTCTTGGAGTCATGCTTTGGTGGAGTCGACGCCGCATGGCGGAGAGCGGCCTGGCGCTGGTGGGCCTCGCGACGCTGCTGGTCTTCGTGGCGATCCGCGCCGCTTCGTTTCATTCGATCGATTCCGGACTTGGACAGGAGCTTGCCGGCATGCGTCTCAACTGGATTCTTGAACTCGGCGGCATCGGCCTCGTCGGCATGGGTGGCCTGGTGGGTCGATTCCAGGGTCGCCGCGGTCTTCGGGGCACGTCGCGGCGCCTGGTGAACCAGATCGACGCTCCGACTGCCGCGGCCGACGAGTCTTCGGCGAAGGCATCGTCTTCCCCGGGTCCGGCGGAGCGAGTCGCCGATCTGCCTCGAATCGTCCGGTCGTCCCCGGTCGAGGCGGGCGAGGGCATGCGTGGACCCGCCGACGGGTTCGTGGTTCGGCCGATCAGGATCTCGGAGGGGCCTGCGGTGCGTCTTGCCCGACGCCAACGCGAAGGGGCAGAACGTCAGGGGCGACGCGAAGAGATGGGGCCGCGGCGTCTGGTTCCCTGACGGAGCCCCGAACGCCTCGGAGGTCGCGGGGGCGTTCTCCGGAGCCCGTGGTTCCGGTCGGAGGTGGCGGTTCGGACGCAGGTGGCCCTCTGCTCCCGTCGGAGTGTCATGTGGCATCGGCGTTCCCCGATGCTGCGATGCTCGGACAACTGCATTAGAGTTGGCGACATGCCCAACACCCCTCGCCGATCCAACCGAGACGCCGCACCCGCGAAGCGATCGACCCGCAAGGCTGCGACGCGAACGTCCGCGTCGAGCCGGTCCCGCAAGGCGAAGGTCTCGCCCCGCCGCCGAGCCGGCGCCGCCGGACCGGGAGATGCGATCCTCCATCTCGACCGCTGGATTCGGGAGAACCGCAAGCATCTCAAGCCGCCGGTGAGCAACCGGCAGCTCTTCACCGACAGCGACGACGCGATCGTCTTCGTCTCGGGTGGCCCCAACACTCGCAACGACTATCACGTCAATCCGACGGAGGAGCTCTTCTTCCAGGTGAAGGGCGACATCGCGGTTCGGATCCGTCCGCTCGACGGGAGTCCCCCGCGCGACGTGGTCGTTCGAGAAGGCGAGCTGTACCTGCTGCCGCGCTGGGTGCCGCATCGCCCGCAGAGGCCGGCCGGAACCATCGGACTGATCATCGAGTTTCCCCGGCCCAAGGGCGAGAAGGACGGCCTCCGCTGGTACTGCCCGGAGTGCGACGAACTCGTCCACGAGGCCAAGTGGCGACTGAAGAAGATCGACGAGGACCTGAAGGTGATCATGGAGCGGTTCTGGAGCGGGCCGGTGAAGCGCCGAACCTGCGGCAACTGCGGAAACGTGATCGAACGGGCTGGGGCCTTCAAGATGTCGGCCGGCAAGTCGGGCCGAAGGACCGCGAGTCGCGCGAACTCGTCGCGTTGAGCGACCCTCGTCCATGAGCTTCCGTGGCGACGATGGGCCCCGTTGCCGGCGCTGCGGGCACTCGCGGCGAGGGCTTCGTCCGGGACGACCCTGCCCGGAGTGCGGACATGCGACGCGGCGAAGGGTCCGAGGCCGCGGTCGCGCTGCGCCGCGTCGGGTGCAGGATCTTCCGTCGCCGCTCGTTCGTCGGGTGCGTCGGGCCGCGTGGATCGCCGCATCGGCGGCGGTGGCGTCGCTCGCATGGCGAGGACTTGTGGTCACGGGAGTGGCGCCGACGGATCCGCTGGTCGGTGGATCGATCGGTCTCCTCGTCGAGACGGTCTGGGCCGCGGGCATCTTCCTCTTCGCGGCGCCGATCGACGACGCCGAAGCCGTCGACCGCGGGCTCGGTCCGCGTTCGAATCTGCGGCGCGCCGCGAGGTTCCTTCAACTGGCCTGGCCGATCGGGGTGGTGCTCGATCGGGGTGGGGCGTTTCTCATCGGTGGACCGCTGCATCCCGTGCTGGAGTGGTCGGCGGTCGCCGCATGGGGGATCGGCTTCGCGGGGCTGATCGCCTTCGCGCTGCTGCTGGTCGGCTGGGCGGACTGGATGGAGGACGAGGACACCGCCAAGTGGGCCCGCCTCTATCTGTGGTGCGTCGCGGGCGTGCCCGCGGCGGCGGTGCTCTTCGTGGTCCTCGCGGCGCTGATCGCGCCCTTCATGCTTCTCGCGGCGCTGCTGGCGGTCGCCTGCGGACTCGGACTGCTGTTTCTGATGCCGCTGTCGATCCTCTCGATCGCACGCCATCTCGACTGGGCGGTCGCGTGGCAGGACCGGCAGGAGGCGAAGGATCTGGAACTGCAGGAGCAGGTGCGGCCACGCGGCACGGCGGTCAGGGCGACCTCGTCCCGGGACGAGGGTCCGCTGCCGTTGGCCTGACCGCGACGACGTTCTCGCCCTCGCCGGCGATTCCCCGCGGGAAGCGAAGCCCCGTGGATTCGATCGGGATCGGGTCGCTTCAGTCGACCGAATCGACCGCAGGCTTGCCGGGGCCTGCGATCTCGCGGAGCTCGATGCGCCGGAACTCGATGTGGGCGCCCTCGGACTGCAGGGCGATGAAGCCCGGCTTCATCTCGCAACCTGTGGCGACGTTCTGCAGCACGTTGTTCACGAAGAGCTTCAACTCGGTGCCGTCCATCACGATGCGGTAGCGGTTCCAGCCGCCGAGGGGCTTCTCGCTGCTGGCGTGCGCCTTGACGGTGCGACGTCCATTGGTCCGCTCCTTCGCGGCCTGCATCGGAAACTCCCCGATGTTCCAGATGTCGCCGGCATTCCCCGAATGCAGTTGCGCCTCGATCGAGGTCGGCCAGACCTTGTCCGGCTCCTGCACGCGAAGGAGGACGCCGCTGTTGCCCGCGCCCTTCTCCGGATCGAATCGCCACTCGAGCGTCAACTCGAAGTTGCGGTAGGTCCTTTCGGTGCGGATGTAGCCGATGGGCCGACCGGTGCAGACGAGCACGCCATCGACGACCGACCAGGTGCCGGACGGATCCTCGCCGTTGGGAAGGAACGGACGCCATCCCTCGAGATCCCGCCCGTTGAAGATCGCGGTCCACCCCTCGGGGGTTCGGTGGGTGGGCGCCTCGGGTGCCGGCGTGTCCTGCCGGACCGCGGTCGAAGGGGGCGTGGTCGATCCGGCGGAGACCGCCGGGGGGAGGCTCAACACTGCGGCGAGGGCGATGGGGAAGCTGATCATGAGGGCACGATACCGGCTGATCGGGCATCCTCGGGTGGCGTATCGAGGAGGTGGTTCGGCCGGCGGCCGGTCCAGGCCCACTTCGAGAGGAACTTGGCGTCCTCGATGATGACCAGCACCGCCGGCAGCACCACCAGGGTGAGGGCGGTCGCGCTGATCAGACCGAACGAGATGCTGATCGCCATCGGGATCAGGAATCGGGCCTGGAACGACTGCTCGAGCATCAGGGGGCTGAGGCCCAGCACCGTGGTGAGGCTCGTCAGCACGATCGGGCGCAGGCGAAGCCGGCCCGCGGCCACCAGTGCATCGCCGAGGCCGAGGCCCTTCTTCAGAAACCCGTTGGTGAAGTCCACGAGCACCAGCGAGTTGTTGACGACCACTCCCGCGAGGGCCACGAAGCCGATGAGGCTCAGGAAGGTCATGTCGAACCCGAGCAGCCAGTGGCCCCAGACCACTCCGATCATGCCGAAGGGGATCGCCAGCATCACCGCAAGCGGCTGGAAGTAGCTGCCGAAGAGCCAGGCGAGGATCACGTAGATCATGAGGACCGCGGCGCCGGCGGCGATCGGCAGGCTCGCGAAGGCCTCCCGAACGTTGCGCTGTCGCCCGCCGGTGTCGATCGCGATCTGGGAATAGCGAGATTGCAGGCGATCGAGCGTGGGCTGCAACGCCGCGGAGATCGCCTCGGGGTTGGTGGCGTCGTCGGTGTCGGCGGTGACGGTGACGCTGCGGCGACGGTCGATGCGGCGGATGGCGCTGTATCCGCTGCCCTCGCTGATCGAGGCCACCTCCGAGAGCGGGACCATGCCGCCACCCGGTGCTGCGAGCCACATGGCTTCGATGCTGGCGAGTTCGCGGCGGCTTCCTTCGTCGAAGCGGACTCGCACGTCGATGTCCTCGCGGTCGGCGGCGTAGGTATGGGCCTCGAGACCGAAGAGGGCCGCTCGGACCTGTCGGGCCACGCCGGCGACGTTGAATCCAAGCGCCGCGGCGCCCGGCTTGAGATCGATCTGCACCTCCCGCTGCGCGCCGAAGTCGTCGTCGGCGATGTCGAACACGCCGGGCAGCAGCGACAGTTCCGCCTTCACCGCGTCGACCACCTCGTTTCGGGCCCGCTCGTCGTCGCCCGTGACCTCGACGGTGATGTCGGCGCCGTCGGGTCCGCCGCTGACCTCGCGGTACGCCACCAGTTCGGCCCGGTCGAGCGGCCCCACCTCGGCTCGGATCGCATCGACGACCTGACCGCTGGATCGATCCCGCTCCTCGACGGGGCTCAGCTCGATGATCACCTGGCCCACGTTGGTGCTGGCGGGGTCGGACTGCCCGGTCTCGGTATTGGCCCGTTCACCGACGATGACGCTGACGGAGTCGGACTCGGGCTGGGCCAGGGCGACCCGTTCGATGCGGGACGCCTCGACGAGCGTCTCCTCGATGCTCGTTCCGATGGGCATGCGCAGATCCACGACCACGGTCTCGGCGTCGTCGGTGGAGAGGAACGTGAAGGGCACTCGGTCTCCCGCGACCATGCCGAGGCTCGCCACGAGCAACGCCACCGTCAACGCCGCGGTGAAGTAGCGGCGGGCGAGGCACCATCGCAGCAGCCTCGAGTATCCCTCGACCGCCGGGGCGATCACACGCCGGTCACGCCAACGACCGAAGCGGTCGCCGAGCGCGGCGACTCCGCGGCCGCCGGTGTCCATGCCGTCGAGGGCGTGACGCATGTGGGCGGGCATGACCACCAGCGACTCGAGCAGACTCACGGTCAGGGCGCAAAGGACCACCCATGGCAGGGCCCCGAGGAGCGTGCCGATGCGACCCTGAAGGAACAGCAGCGGCAGGAACGCCACGATCGTGGTCGAGACCGTGGCCAGCACCGGCCAACCCACCTGTTCGGCACCGGAGATCGCCGCCTGCTCGGGCGACTCGCCATGTTCGTGGCGGGCGAGGATGTTCTCGCTGACCACGATCGCGTCGTCGGTGAGCATGCCGAGGGTGATCAGCAGTCCGAACATCGTCAGCAGGTTGAGCGTCACTCCCAACGCCAGCATGAAGAGCAGGGTGCCGGCGAGGGCCGTCACCAGACCCACCATCACCCAGAAGGCCACCCGAAGGTTGAGGGCGAGGAACAGCATCAGAAAGACCAGCACCGCACCCTGAAGCGCGTTGCGGCTCAGCAGATCGAGGCGTCCCTCGATGAATCGGGCGAGATCCGAGTGGGTGTCGATGCCGCCCGGCAGGGCTTCGGGGTTCTCGCTGCCGAGGCGCCATGCGTCGAGGCGGTGGGAGCCCAGCGCATGCTCGACGGCGCTGCCTTCGAAGGGAAGTCCCCGACGGCCCACCACGTAGCTGCGGACCATCTCCGCGATCTTCACCGCATCCTCGTCGGCGGTCTTGAAGACGGTCAGGCTCACTGCCCGATCGCCGTTGAAGCGTCGCTCGATCGGGACGTCCACGAACCCCTCGACCACCTCGGCGACGTCGGACACGCGGACGGAGGCTCCGTCGGGATCGGTGCGCAGCACGATCTCGCCGATTCGCTCGCCCTGTTCGGCGACGCCGAGGGTTCGGACGTTGATGGTGCCCCCGCTCGTTCGCAGGGAGCCGCTGGGAACCTCCCGCATCCATCGACCGATGGCGTCGGAGATCTCGGGCAGGCCGATTCCGTAGCGTCGCGAGGTCGCCGGGTCGACCTCGACCCGGATCTCGTTGTCGCGGATGCCCGAGAGCAGGACCGAGCCCATGCCGGGCAGGCTGCGGAGATCGTCGGCGATCGAGCGGAGCGCCGTCTTCATCTGACGCTCGTCCGCATCGCCGTGCAGCGACAGCATGATCACTGGAAGCGTCGGCTCGAACTCGACGACGCGGATCCGCTCGGCGTCCGGGGGCAGATCCTGGAGGCTCTCGACCGCCTGCTCGGCGTCGCGAAGGGCGTCCTCGAGGTCGGTGCCCTGGTCGAACTCGATGAGCACGCTGGCGCTGCCTTCGACGATGCTGGTGGTCAGCTGCTTGACGCCCTCGAGGTCGGCGACCGCGTCCTCGACCTTCCGGACCATCGACTCCTCGATCTCCGACGGCGTCGCGCCCGGATAGAGGATCGCCACCGAGAGCGACTCCGGATCGCTCTCGGGGAAGAACTCGCGACGCATGGAGAACGCCGCGTAGATCCCGCCGAGCACGAGGGCGATCGCGAGCAGGTTCGCGGGTACGGGATTGCGAACGCCGAAGCGGGACGGGCTCATGAGCCGGTCGATCCGCTGCCGGCGACTCGGGCCGTCGCCGTGGGTTCGGTGCCGTCGGCCCGCACCGGGCGGATCGTGGTGCCGTCGGCGACGGCGCGACTCCCGTCGAGCAGCACCAGACCGCCTTCACCGAGCGATTCGGCGGTCGAGTCGCCGAGGACGACCCACTGGGTGTCCGGCACGCCGAACTCCGGGAGGTTCGCTTCGAACGTCCAGGCGATCTCGACCGGAAGGGTCTCGATGGTGGGGACGCCTTCGGCGTTCGCACCGACTCGAAGCACCCGTCCATCTCGCACCGCGCGGCGGGGGAGGACGAGGCGATCGAGCGGGACTCCTCCGCGAACGACTCCCGACACGAACGTTCCCGGGACGAGCGCAAGGGGATCCGACGGATCCTGCCGCAACTCCGCGTAGGCCGTGAAGGTGCGACTGCCCGGCTCGTCCACGGGGTTGATTCGCACCACCGCCGCCGACCAGTCCTGCTCCGCATCGGCGTCGCGGACCAGACGCACCGTGTCGCCGGGCCGGACGAATCGTCGTGCGGCCGCCGGCAGCTGGAGCGGGATCTCCATGTCCGCAAGATCGACGACTCGAGCGACTCTCATGCCGGGAGCGACGCTTTCGCCGGGCTCGACGTCGATGGCGGCGATGACCCCGTCGATCGGGCTGCGGACCGTGCACCGTTCGAGATTCCGCTCGGCAAGGCGCTTCTCGGCCCGCTGTCGTCGCACCTGCGCATCCAGCGACAGTCGTCGCTGCGGGAACAGTTCGGCCATTTCGCGGGCCTGCACACGGCTCCGCTCGGCGATGATCAACGTCTGCTGCGCCCGATCGACTTCGCGGTCGACCGCTGCACCGTCCTCGACGGCGCGGCGGGTCCGCTCGAGATCGATGCGGGCCAGTTCCACGTCGCGCTCGGCAAGCGCAAGGCGTTCCCTCGCCGCGACCTCTTCGATGTCGAGACTCGCCAGGCGGGTGTCGAGCTCCGCAAGGGTCTGCGCGGAGATCTCCGCCTGGCGGCTGAAGTCGCGGGAGTCGAGAGCCATCAGCACGTCGCCCGCTCGGACCGACCGCCCCTCGACGGTCGAGTCGGGCATCGACTCGACGACCGAGACCACCTCGGCGGGGACGTCGCTCTGACGAAGGCTGCCCGCGGTGCCGAATCCGGTGAAGGTCCGTTGCACCGGTCGTGGCATCGCCTCGACGACCACCAGTCGAGGCCGAGCCTCCTCAGCAGGCTTCGGCACCAGCACCTCGCGGGTGGCGAAGAGCATGTAGGCGATGCCGATCGCCGCGAGCACCGCCACGGCCCCGATCGTGGTTCGAACGATCAGGGCGACGGCGGCGCCGCCACGACTGCGGGGCTCCGCCGGGGTCGCCGACTCGGAGGGTTTCTGGTTCATCGACTGCTTGTGGTGGGACCGGTGGGAGATCGAGATGGTATCCGGGCGGGGGAGGTTGTCTCCATCGCTTCGAGTTCGAACGGGCGCGGGCTGCAACGAATGGTCGCCTCGGTGATACCGTTCCCGTCATGAACCGTTCGGATGCCGATCCCGCGTCGGATGCCGCGAACACGGCCGTCGAGCTGTCGTCCGCGGATGTCCGCAAACTCGCCCGTCTCGCCCGAATCCGGCTTGCCGAAGGCGCCGTCGAGGAGGAGCAGGTCGTGGCGCGTCTTGGCGGGGAACTCCGCGACGTGCTCGGGCACATCGATCGCCTGCAGTCGCTCGATGTGGAGGGTGTGGAACCGATGACCCGGCCCCATGGTGGGGTCAATCGACTCGACCCGGACGAACCGGGTCCGACGCTCGATCCGGAGACGCTGCGGGCCGCGGCCCCCGCGTCGGAAGGACCGTTCATCGCCGTGCCGAAGGTCCTTGCCGATGGCTCCTGATCCACCCGCCACGCTTGGAGACCACGTCGAGGCCGTTCGCGCCGGCGATCGGTCGGCACTCGAGACCCTCGAGGCGATGCTCGCCCGGATCGAGGCGATCGACGCCGGCGAGTCGGGCCTCAACGCCTACCACGAGGTCTTCGCCGAAGAGGCCCGGGCGGAAGCCGCTCGAATCGATCGCGTCGTCGCGGCGGGCGAGGATCCCGGTCCGCTTGCGGGTGCCCTGATCGCGATCAAGGACAACATCGCCACCACGACGGGGCGGACCACCTGCAGTTCGAGAATCCTCGAGAACTGGAGAAGCCCGTTCGAAGCGACCTGCGTGACGCGGATTCGCGAGGCCGGCGCGATCGTGATCGGCAAGACCAATCTCGACGAGTTCGCGATGGGATCCTCCGGCGAGCACTGTGCGTGGGGACCCGTGCGAAACCCGCATGATCGATCTCGGGTTCCGGGCGGCTCCTCGGCGGGTTCGGCGGCGGCGGTGGCGGGGGGGCTCTGTCACGCGGCCCTCGGCAGCGACACCGGCGGATCGATTCGGCAGCCCGCGGCGTTCTGCGGGTGCGTCGGGTTGAAGCCGAGCTACGGCGCCGTCAGCCGTCACGGCCTCGTGGCGTTCGGCTCGAGCCTCGATCAGGTCGGTCCGCTGACCCGGACCGTGTCCGATGCGGCGTCCCTGTTCGCAGCGATGGCGGGCAGCGACCGGTTCGACTCGACGAGTGCCGATCGAGACTGGTCCGCATTGCGCGACGAGGAGATCGCCTCGCCGATCGAGGGCCTTCGGGTCGGGGTTCCGGAGTCGTTTCTCGACGCTCGCAACGCGCCGGAGGTCAACGCGGCGGTCCGGCGGGCGATCTCGCTGCTCGAGGACCAGGGCGCCGTGACGGTTCCGGTCGAGCTGCCGCTGACCGACATCGGCCTTTCGACCTACTACGTGGTGGCGCCGGCGGAGGCCTCGAGCAACCTCGCGCGGTTCGACGGCATCCGCTACGGTCGACGTGCGGCGCCGCGACCGGGCGAGTCGCTGGAGGAGATCTATGCCCGGAGCCGCGCCGAGGGGTTCGGCTCGGAGGTCAAGCGACGCATCCTGATCGGAACCTACGTGCTGAGCGCCGGGTACCACGACGCCTACTACCGGCGGGCGCTGCAGGCGAGACGCCTCATCGCCGAGGAGTACGGCCGAGCGTTCGAGCGTTGCGATGTGCTGCTCGGACCAACGGCGCCGACTCCCGCCTTCGAACTCGGCGGCAAGAAGGACCCGCTGTCGATGTACCTCTGCGACGTCTACACCGTGAACGCCGCGATCGCCGGGATCTGCGGCATCTCGATTCCTGCCGGATCCACGGCCGATGCCCGTCCGTTGCCGCTTGCAGTGCAGCTCCAGGCGCCCGCGTTCGAGGAGGCTCGACTGTTGCGGGCGGCGTCGATGCTCGAGGCGGCGCTCGGGATGGCCGAGGTCGCTTCGTCGCCCTGACCACGATCAGGACGGTGGTTCGCCGGCCAGAGGTGCCAGTTCCGGCTTTCGGCCCCACAGCCGGAGTTGCCTTCCGATCGACTCGATGAACCTCGAGGCGGTCTCCTCTCGCTGCCTGAAGAGACCGATCTCCGCGGTGGCGACGTAGATCTCGGGAGCGTCGCGACGCTCGACCCGAAGGCGCCCCGGTTCGTTCGCGAGGGTGAGCAGATCGAACTCGACCGCGACGGCCTCCTCGATGTCGGCGTCGGGTGGATCGAAGCGCGTCGCGACGATGGCCACGCCGAGCGGTCCGGCCGCGGCGGCGACGGCGTTGGGAAGGTCCTTCCATCGACCTGCGGGATTCTGGACCGGACCGGGGCCGACGTCGGCGGAGGTGCGATCGCCCGCAGCGAGGCGCATCGCTCCACGCACCTCCTCGCGTCCCCGGTCGTCCAACATGCGGGTCGCCCATGCGTCGGCGACCCGGTCGCGCGACGGAGTCTCGGCGTCGAGGGCGGGCGTGTTCTCGACCTTCGGTCCGCACGCCGCGAGGACGAGTCCAAGTCCCGAGACGACGACCACTCGCCCGACGTACGACGCACGGGGCCGGGGACCGGTCGCTCCAATGGACCTTCGGGACATGACGGGAAGCGTATCGGCAGGGCGGGACGGGGGGCATGTTCTCGGACCCGCCTTCCGCCCTTCGAACGAGTCGGACTCGGGTCGAAGTCCAGGGGGAATCGGGTCGAGAACCGCCGTTGGAACCGGTGCGTCGGGCAGTCCTTTCAGGCCGTGGGGCACCTGCGTAGACTCCGGACCGGCGGCGCCGTCGAGGTCCGCGACGTTCGAGTGACCGGGCGGCTCCGGGGCCGCCAAGCGAGTCCGCTGCGATGGCCAGATGGCAGAGCATCTCCGGACGACGCGGCGTGGATTCCCGATCCCGCCGGGAGGAGGTTCGCCGCAATCTCGCCCGTCCGGATCAAGGCGGGGCCGCACGACTCCGTCGACCGGAGACGCTGCACGGAGTGCTCTTCGTGCTGGCGACCGCGGTGGCGGCGACGGCACTCTGGTCGTGGGCGCGGTCGGAGGCGACCGTGGCGGTCGGTCGGATCGCGGTGGCCGATCACCTGAATCGCTTCGAGTACGAGCTCGTCGACGAAGCCGCGACCGCCGGAAAGCGCGACGAGGCCGGCCGCGCGGCTCCTCGCATCTACCGCCCGAGCACGATCTATCTCGACAGGCTTCGAGCCTCGATCGAGGGACTGCCGGTCGCGGTTCGCGAGAAGACGGATCTCGCCGAGATCGACGCCGGCCTGCGCGAGGAGTTTGCGCTCGATGCCGACGGTCTTGCGCGTCTGCAGGCCTTTGCCACCGTCGACGGTCCTTCCGCGGATTGGCGGGAGTGGACGAGGCGGTTCATTCGCGGCCTCTGGGCCGTGGACCCGCTGCTGCCCGGATCGGAGTACCAGATCTTCGCCACGACCCTTCGACGTGAGGTGATGCCGCCTGCGGAGAGCGCCGTGGACGCCGGACCGGTGACCCTGACGACGGCCTTGGACCTCGCCGCCGCCGGCGCAGGATCGATCGATGCGGCGGTGTCCCGACTGGCCGATCGTGCGGGATTTCCGGTTCCGGTCGTGCGGTTCGTGATCTCCCCCGTCCTTCGCGATCCGCGTCCGACCATCGTGTTCGACGAGGAAGGCACCGAACTCGCGGCACGGGGAGCCGCGGCGGCGGTCGAGCCGGTGATGGTGCGAACGCCCAGGAACGACTTGATCATCGCTCGCGGCGATCGGATCACGGCCCGTCAGGCCGAGCGTCTCCTCGAGAGTGCGGCCGCGTCCCGGGAGGGTGAGAGCTGGTGGAGACGCTGGCTCGAGCGACTGGGGTTCGCCGGCCTCGTGGCGGCCGCCGCGTCGCTGTTCGTCCTGCATCTCGCCGCGACCCGACCCGCGGTGCTCCGCAATCCCGGCCGAACCCTCGGCCTGCTCGTGATGACCAGCGGGTTCGCAGCAGTGGGTGTGGCAGGCGTGGTGATGTGGCCGGGAGGTGCGATCTTCGCGGCGGTCTTCGCCGTCGCGGCGTCGGCGATGTACGCCATGCTGTGCTACGACGAGCGACTCGGCATCGCCGTCTCGGCGCTTGCGGTGGTGCTGCTCGGGGGCGTGCTCGGCACCGGGCTCGGATTCGCGTTGGCGTTGTTCGTCGTCGCCAGCGCCGCCGTGGCCAGTCTCCGGGACCTGCGAAGCCGGGCGAGCCTCATTCGGGCGGCGGCGACCGCGGCTGTGGTCGCCGCGGTCGCGTTCCTGCTTCTCGGGGTGGTCGAGGTGGTTCCCCTCGGTGAAGGTTGGGCACAGGCTCTCGGCGACGGACTTGCGGCCGGTGCGGCGGCCCTGTCGATCGGATTCATCGTCGTCGGCACGCTCCCGGCGCTCGAGCGGATCTTCGACATCGCCACTGGACTCACGTTGAGCGAGCTTCGCGATCCGAGACAGCCGCTGCTGCGCCTGCTGCAGGAACGCGCTCCCGGGACCTACAGCCACTCGCTGCAGATCGCGACGCTCGCCGAGACCGCCGCCGACGCGATCGGCGCCGACGGACTTCTCGTCTACTGCGGGGCGCTCTACCACGACATCGGCAAGGTCAACAAGCCCGACTACTTCATCGAGAACCAGACCGACGGCTTCAATCGGCACGACAAGCTGAGCCCGGCGATGAGCCTGCTCGTGATCGTCGGGCACGTGAAGGACGGCCTCGCCATGGCGAAGGAGCAGGCGCTCCCGAAGGTGCTGCACCACTTCATCGAGAGCCACCACGGCACGACCCTCGTCGAGCACTTCTATCGCGCCGCGGTGAGTCGGGCCGAGGCGCTCGGCGAGACCGAGGGCGACGTCGCCGAAGTGGACTTCCGGTATCCCGGTCCGAAGCCGCGAAGCCGCGAGGCCGCGATCCTCATGCTGTGCGACGCCGCCGAAAGCGCCTCGCGGACCCTGTCCGAAGCGAGTCCGAAGGCGATCGAGGCGCTGGTCCGGAAGTTGGCGAGAATCCGTCTCGAGGACGGGCAGTTCGACGAGTGCGCCCTGACGTTCCAGGAGTTGCGTCGCATCGAGGAGTCGATCGTGAAGAGCCTCGTGTCGCTGCATCACGGGAGGATCGGCTACCGCTCGACCTCGGACGTCGCCGGAGAGTCCGAACCGACGGAGGCGTCGGCCTCGGGCGGGCTTGATCCGGTTCCGACGGCCGAGATCGCTCAGTCCTCGGGCCAACGCGAACTCGGCTGAACGTCGGTCGCCCATCTCGCGGCCCAGGCGTCGGCGATTCGGCGCTGCGGCACGCTCATCGCGAGTTCCCCAAGGCGCTCCACCTCGATCAGGGAGACCTCGCGCTCGAAGGTGGGCGAGCGTTGGGAGATCGCTTCGAACACCACGAACCGCACTTCGCGATGGGTGGTGGCATGCGAGAAGGACTCCATTCGACGGAGATCGCCGGCAGCGAGGCCAAGTCGCCTCGAGAACGTCCGCGCCTGCAACGGGCGATCGGTCTCGACGGTGGGAAACTCCCACATCGATGCCCAGAGCCCGTTGGGGGCGCGTCGTTGCACCGTCGCGAGCATCCGGGTCCCACGACGCTTCGGTGGCAGCACGAGCACGTGGTGCACCACCTGCCGTCTCGAGGGCCGTCTCTTGGCCACGGGAATTCGATCCTGGATCGCGAGGCGGCGGGCCTTGCAGTGGCCTGCGACGGGGCAGCTCCCGCACGACGGCGATCGCGGAGTGCAGATCGTGGCGCCGAGTTCCATGAGGCCTTCGTTGAGCACCGCGGGATCCGCAGCGGCCTCCACCAGTTCCCGCGATCTCGACCAGCACCATCGCAGGGCCTTCGGATCGTCGATGGAGGCTTCCTTGCCCGCGAGACGGATCAGCACTCTGCCGACATTGCCGTCGACGATGGCCTCCCGTCGACCGAAGGCCAGCGAGGCCACCGCACCCGCCGTGTACGGCCCGACCCCCGGCAACGCCCGCAACTTCGCCGCATCCGAGGGGACCCGGCCTCCGTGCCTCTCGACGATGGCCCCTGCCGCGGCATGGAGAAGGCGGGCCCGGCGGTAGTACCCCAGGCCCTCCCACTCCTGAAGCACATCGTCGATCGGACTGCTTGCGAGGTCCTGGATCGTGGGGAACCTGCCGACGAACCGGGGAAACCGATCGGCGACCCGCGAGACCTGCGTCTGTTGGAGCATCGACTCGCTGACAAGGACCCGGTATCCGGTCCGCCGCCGCCGCCAAGGCAGATCCCGGGCGTTTCCTGCGAACCACGGTTCGAGATCGCTGGCAACCGCCGCAGGTTCGGGGCCGGAGGATTCGTTGCGGGACTCGGTATCGACCGGTACCCTCTCGGGATCGGCCGCGTGACCGGACGCCGATCCGCCACGCTTTCGCACTCCCGTCCGCCCACCCTTTGGATTCCGCTTCATGGCCAAGATGTTCTACACCGCCGAGGAGGTCGCCGAAAAGCTCGGCAAGTCCGTCGAGGACGTCATGGAAATGGCGAAGAGGGGACAGATCCAGGAGTTTCGAGACCGCGACAAGGTCATGTTCAAGGTCGATCAGATCGATCTGCTGACCGGCGACGAGAGTGAACCCAGCATTCCGCTCGCCCTCGACGACAGTGGCGAGAGCTTCGCCCCGACCGTGGCGGATCCAGGCGCCGATGAGCCAGGCACCGATGAAGTGTCCGAGCCGCTCGATCTGAGCGGCACCGGCATGACGGTCCTCGATTCCGGGGCGAGCGGCAGCGTCATCGGCCTCGAGGACTCTGGAACCGGTGCTGCCGGTGCCTTCGGCGGCTCGAGCGAGGGCGAGACCAGCGGACTGCTCGATCTGACCCGCGAGTCGGAGGAGACCTCGCTCGGTGCGGAGTTGCTCGAAGAGGTCTACTCCAGCGACGAGGACAATGTCGAACTCCCCGCGGCGAGCAGCGGCCTGTTCGATCCGGTCGATGGCGAGAGTGGTGGGCCGGCGATCGTCTCGGGCGGTGGCGCGGCGGAGCCGTTCTCTCCGATGGTCGCTTCCTCCGCGATCGAGCAGCTCGAGCCGGGATGGTCCGGTCTTGCGGCGGGTCTGCTGCTCGGCGCGCTTCTTGGCGTTCTGGGTGCCGCCCTGGTCGTGGTGACCGCGGCGGCCGGCGGAGCGGCCGGCCTTGCGAGCACCTTCACGGGCAATCTCTGGGCATGGCTCGGCGGACTGGTGGTCGCGGTGCTCGTCTGCGGTGTCGCGGGCTTCTTCATCGGTCGCGCCGTCGACTGATCGACGAGAGGACCGCCGTGTCGGCGACGGCCTGCGCCGGGTCTGCCCTGCGAGCCTTCCGAGCGACGACACTCGTTGGAAGGCGACCTGCCTGACCGTCCCCCTCGGCTCGACGATTCCCCAGTCGGATCCGAGTCCCAGCCGAGCTCGACCCAAGCTCGGCCCGAGTTCGACCCGAGTTCAACCTCAACGGATGCACTGTTGCTGCTGACCGGCTACGGCGTTCGCGAATGGGCCACCGTGTTGGCCGCGAGCATCGCCGTCGCGGTGCCGTCGTTCCTCGCCGGATGGTGGCCCCTCGCGGGGTTCGCGATCATCGCGTTCGCGGCGACGGCGTGGTTCTTCCGCGATCCGATGGGCCGCCGGCCGGCGACGGACTCGCCGTTGGACCTCGCCAGTCCCGCCGACGGCCGCATCAGCGCGGTGCTGCGGGTGCCCGACCACGAGGCCACGGAAGGCGAGCCCGCGATCGTGGTCCGGATCTTCCTCAGCGTCCTCGACGTCCACGTCAATCGGATGCCCGCGTCGGTCGAGGTGCTTGGTTGCGAGCATCGGCCCGGCCGCTATCTCGATGCCCGGACGGAGGCGTCGGCCACCCTCAACGAGTCGAATCTCGTGCGGCTGCGTCTCGACGACGGACGTCCGATCGGTGTGAAGCAGATCTCCGGCGCCATCGCGAGACGGATCGTCTGCCCCATCGCGGCGGGGGATCGATTCGCCCGCGGCCAGCGGTTCGGCATGATCAAGGTCGGCTCGACCACCGAACTGGTGGTGCCGGATCGAGGAGACGTCGAGGTGCTCGTCGCCGTCGGCGACCGAGTGGTCGGCGGCGTGACGATCCTGGTTCGACTTCCCTCGGTCTGAACGTCGGCCCCACGCGGGTCTCGAGATCAGGCCGCGATGTCCCAGTCGCCCTCGTCGCAACTGCCGCCGGTCTCCTCCGGCCACTGCGGCTTCGCGCGGTGGTGGATTCGGACGATCGAGGACATCTGGTCGGCGAGGATCCGCCGAAGCAGGTCGAAGAGGCCGGCGCAGGAATCGGGGAAGGGCTCTCGACGATCTCGGAACAGCACCGCCACCGCGAGGCACTCGTCGTCGCGACGGCATCCAAAGGCGACGACCTCCTGATCGGCCAGCGGTTCGCCATCGGGACCGATGCTCTCCACGAACTCGCCGACGTCGCTGAACCGGAGGATGCCCTCCTGACCTGCGACGTTGGGACACACCTCTTCGGCGATCCGATCGAGCGCGGCGGCGATCGAGGTCCGTGGAATGCGGTAGTTGACGTACGCCGCGAGATTCCAGCGACCGTCTCCGTTGTCGAGGAACACCGCGGCGTTCGTCGGTCCGGTCTTGGTCAGCATGTACTCCATCGCCGTGCGAAGCATGCTCTCGACGTCGAGTTCCTGGCGAAGCAGCGTTCGGAACTCGCTGGACACCACCGCCTCCTCGACCTGGCGGCGGGTCTCCTCCTTCGCATGGTCGAGATCGACGCGTGCTTCGGCGGCAGCGCGATCGGCCTTGCGGCGTGCGAGGTTCAGCTTTCGGCAGACCTGGCGCCAGTGGGCGGCCCGTTCGCTCGATCGCTGCAACGAATCGAGGCGCACGAGCAGGGCGCCGACCCGTTGCTCGAACTCCTCCGGACGCAGAGGAAGGGCCACGATGTCTCCAAAGCCGACACGCATGGCCGCGACGGTCTCCGCAACCGAGGCGGACTCGGAGAGCCACACCGCCGAGGCGCCGGGGCTTCGCTCTCGCACCGCCGAGACCACCGACTCGCGGATGCTGATCGGAAACGAGTCGTCGATGACCAACAGGTCGTACGCCTCCTCGCGGCCCGACTGGGCGGCGCGGCGGGGGTCGGTGCGGCGGTCGGTCTCGACGCCCAGCGATTCGAGTCGACGCTCGAGCGACGCACCGAGGCCACTGCGTCCGGTGAGGACGAGTGCGCGGCGGCGGGCACGGGGAGGATCGTTGCGGTCCTCTGTGCGAGGGCTGGTCTTGATCGATGTGGACATGGGCTCTGCCTCCGACGAGCCCATCGGGGCGCCTGCCGATTCGGTTGAGCAGGAAGGCCGGATCGGTGCGGGGATTCCGCGGGCCTTGCCGTCTGCGCGGTCGATGCGGCGTGCCCGGTTGGGAGAGCTCATGCCGCCGCTCCGTTCTGGAGGATCTGGCGGAACTGCTCCAACTCGAAGGGCTTTCTCAGCACCACGGCACCACATCGGCGAGCGGCCCGGAGACGTTCCTCGTCGCCAACGGTGCCGGTGAACACCACTCTGACCAGGCCGAATCGATCGTCGCGGCGCAGCATCTCGAAGATGCGGTCGGCATCGATCTCGCTCATGCCCGCATCGAAGATGGCGACGTCCGGCTCGTGCCGCTCGAGAGCGACGCCCGCCTCCAGTGCGGTCGGGACGGTGATCACCTGCCACATGCTGTCGCTGCGAAACGCCTCGTCGATCCGGTGGGAGAGTTCGGGATCGTCGTCCACCACCAACGCGGTCCGGCGGGCATCGCCCAGGACGCCCAGGGGAATCTCGTTCTCGCGCATGAACCGGATCAGGTCGGCACGGGGGATTCGCCGAAACCTCGACCCGGGGACCCGGAAGCCCTGAAGACGCCCGTTGTCGAAGCAACGAATGATGGTCTGCTGGGAGACGTTGCAGACCTCCGCCGCCTCGCCGGTGGTGAAGATCGCCTTGTTGCGAAGGTGTTCGAGCGACTGTTCCGATCCGTCCATCGCTTGACTCCGTGGGCCGCCGACGGGCGGTCCCGCCATCGCAGCGAGAGAGGGGATCGGACCGAATCCGGGCGAACTTCGGCAAGGCACGGCGAGATTGCCGGTCTTGCCGACTCGGGATGGAGGTGAAGGGAGGCGTGCGGGCGAAGCGGGGGGATCTCGGGACTTATCGGTCGCCTCGCTGGGCGTTCCAGAGCGTCACGGCCTCCGGGACCCGGGGGTAGCGCACCAACAGACGAGCCGGGTCGTCCCACTCGTCGTCCGCGGCACGCTCGGCGAGTTCGACAAGTGCGCCTGCCGAATGGCGAGGCCGCAGCTCCACGGCCGGAACGCCCGTCAACGCCGCAACGATCTCCCGATCCTGGCGTTCATCCGCAAGCACGACGCGACCCTCGACGGCATCGAAGAGCGCCGCCTCGCGCGCGGAATGCACGTCGACGATTCGTCCCCCTCGGGAGACTCTGCGACCGGCGACCTCGTCCCGGAAGACCGTCTCGACCCAGGCGGTACCGCGCTTGGTGGCCATCACCACCATGGCGACGCGCGAGTCCTCCGCCGTCAGGGTGCTTGCCGCGGCCACCGCGGCGCTGGAGACGCCGAGCGTCGGAATCCGCAAGGCCTCCGCGATGCCCTTGGCGAGGGCCACCGAGACTCGAAGCCCGGTGAATCCGCCGGGGCCCTCCGAGACCGCGATGCCGCCGAGATCGCCTCTGTCGAGTCCGGCGTCGCGGATCAGACGGTCGATCGACGGCGGCAGACGATCGACCGTTCGATCTCCGGTCGGCACGGCCTGCTCGACGACGGTTCCGGCGGCATTGCGGATCGCCACCGAGGCCTTCGGCGTCGAGCACTCGATCGCGAGGATCGATCGCGACGAGGCTGCGATGGACTTCCTTCGGTCCGGTTTCGTCATGGGACGTGCAGTTGGCCGGAAGGGGGTCAGGGAGAATCGCGTCCGAGATCGGCCATCGCGTCGACCGCGGCAAGCGGCATCGCCTCGATGGCGGCGACGTCCGAGGAAGGCGGTGGGGCGGCGAGTTCGACCCGCCAGGCCGCGGCACGCTCATGATCGCTGTTGAGCATGAGAAGACCCGGGCAGACCGCTTCCGCGCCAGTCTCCGCGAAACCGTGACCGACACAGAGCAGCTCGACGCCCCAGGCGGTGGCCAGATCCCGAACCTGCGGCGGGGTGTGGCCGCGACCCCAGACCATCGCGTAGGCCCCTCCGCGGGGTGGCGCGTAGTCCTCCTCCACCAGATCTCGATCGAGGATGCCCGGATCGAACCACTTCATCGACGAGGCGGCGGGCAGGGAGTGGCTGCACAGGATGCCCGACTCGGTACGCAGTGCCAGCGGCATCGCCGCGACGAAGCGGCCGATCGCCTCGGCGACTGGCTCGGCATCGTCGCCGAAGACCCAGTCGAGTCCTTCGTCGAAGAGGGCGACGTTGTCGCCGCCACCCTTGCTGACCGAGTCGCCACGCATCTGGGCGAGTTCGTGGTTGGCGAGCAGCGGATGGATCCGTCCGGGATGCTCGAGGATCAGGGCCGCCACTCGGCCGAGCATGCGATGGCTCAGATCGACGCCATTGACGAGACGGTCGCCGTGGATCATCTCCTGCAGGATCACGTGGCGATCGGTGCCGCCGCCGACGTCGGCATAACGCAGAATCCGCTCGAGATTGAGCGGATTGTCGTGGAGGTCGCCGGTGATCGTGAGTCGACCCGATCGGGGAAGATGCACGGTCGCACCGCGCCGGTTGGCGTCGTCTCGAAGGACTCCGACGGCGGCGTCGAGTCGTTCGATGAACACGCCCGCATCGGACAGTTCGTCCCGACTCATGTGTTTCGACTCGCTGGGCCGGCTCCGTCGGGGGCGGTGTCGGAAGCCGATCGCGCCATGGCGACTCGGTTCACGGCTCCACCACCACGACCAGCGGAACCTCGCCGGTGCCGGTGGCGGTGGTGATCCGCATCGTGGTCGCGATCGGCCCCGCGGTGCCGGCACGGGGGGTGACGGCGAAGGAGAGGACCACCGCATCCTCGGCGACGGGGCGGGCGGCGAGGAGCTCGATCTCGAGTTCGGGCGCGTCCACCTCGACGCGTCGAACCTCCCGAAAGTCGGGACGAACGATGCGGCCGCGACCGCGGGGGTTGTAGTGGTCGAGTTGCAGTTCCGCGGTGGTCGGCGAACCGACTCGCACCCGCCCGAGATTCACGAGCTGGTCCTTGGGAATCCAGTAGCGGGCGTAGCGGCCCATGTCCGCCTTGCTTCCGGTGCAGTCGTGCCGAATGCGAAGAGGCACCACCGGACAGTCGGGATGGTCCGTGATCACGATCCACCACAGCGGCATTCGCTCGCAGGAGATGCCCGCCACGTTCCATGCCAGTCGCTGCACGGCTTGCGGCCCCGTCGGCGCGGGTCCGGCGAAGACGGGCTCCTTGCCTCCCGCGGAGATGACTCGGAAGGGCCGGCCGTCGATCGCGGAGAGCGTCACCGAGCCCGCCATTCGACCATTCAGGGCGTCCACGAACGCCGGGGTCACTCGAATCGGAAGCGTGACGTCGCCGCCGATCTTCGCCACCAGCGGCCTGGGAGCGCCTTCGAGGACCACGTTCACCTTCGCGTCCTTGTAGCCGGGCGTGGGGGGGGCGGCGAACTCCGCCTCGAGTTCGAGGAATCCGTTGGCGGGAACCTGCTTGCCGACGATGTCGTCGACGGTGGTGCAGCGGCAACTCGGACTCGCCGCCCGAACCAGCAGCGGGACCGGGCCGTCGTTGACGATCCTGAAGGTGCGACGATGGGTGGAGCCGGGTTCGACGATCCCCAACTCGATCGCCTCGGGCTCCATGCGGATGGGCGAACTCGGCACGGGGGCGGGGAATCGGCCGGAGCCGGGTTGCGGCGGCGGCGGCGGTCCCGGCGGGGACTGGGCGAACAGTGGCGAGCCGAGAGCGAGGGCGGCGAAGACGGCTCCGGCAAGGCGAGCTCTTCGCGGCGATGGGGCCGACTGCGGCCGGAGGACTGGGGCGCTCATGGCCCGAGTGTAGTCGGCTCGCTGCAACGCCCGCTTCGGCGATCCGTACCATCGTCGGCAGTGAGCGATTCCGCCGTCGATCTCGTGGGCATCCGGAAACGCTACCGAGGCGTCGAGGCGCTTCGCGGCGCCGACCTGAAGATCTCCCGCGGCGAGATCTTCGGTCTCCTCGGGCCCAACGGGGCGGGCAAGAGCACGCTGGTCAAGATCCTGCTGACCCTGGTTCGCCCGACCGGTGGACAGGGCACGGTGCTTGGGCGACCTCTGGGCGATCGTCCGACCCTTGCCCGCGTCGGATATCTCCCGGAGAACCTCCGCTTCCCCGACTACCTCACCGGGCGACAGGCCGTCGACTACTTCGCATCGATGGCGAACGTCCCGCGGCGGACGCGGCATCGTCGTGCGGCGGAGCTTCTCGAGACCGTGGGCATGACGCGCTGGGCGGATCGGCTGGTCCGCACCTACTCCAAGGGCATGCGGCAACGTGTGGGCTTGGCGGCGGCACTGGTCAACGACCCCGACCTGCTGGTGCTCGACGAACCCACCGACGGCGTCGATCCGGTGGGACGAAAGGAGATTCGCGACATCCTGCTCGCCGCCGCTCGGGAAGGCACCCGCAGCGTGCTGTTGAACAGCCATCTCCTCAGCGAGGTCGAGAGCGTCTGCACCCGGGTGGCGATCCTCCATCGAGGCGAGGTGCTTCGTCAGGGCACGCTCGCCGAACTCGCCGGCGGTGCGCGGTACGAGATCGATCTGGCGGGCGGCGGGACGTCCCTGCCCGAGTCGATCGCCGGTCTCGTCGAACGCCTCGGCGGAACCGCCGAGGCGGTGGAGCCGCCGGAGGATCGCTGGCGGATCGTCGTGCCCGGCCACGATGCGGAGGTGCTTCAGCCCCTGCTCGACGCGGCACGCGCCGCCGATCGGACGGTGCTGGCGATGCGACCCCTGCGAGACACCCTCGAGGACCTGTTCGTCGCGGCGGTGGGGTCCGATGGCGCAGGTGGCGTGGGTGGCGTCGCCGAGAGGGGGCGACCCTGATGCAGACTGCGGCCCTGCTGCTCGATTCGCTGAGGATGCTGCGAAGCCGGAAGCTGTTCTGGATCAGCCTCGGGATCTCCGCGCTGGTGGTGGCCGCCTACGCGTCGATCGGATTCGGGGAGAACGGACTCAGCCTCCTCTTCGGCCTCTGGGAGATGGAGGATCCCTTCTTCATTGCGGGAAGTCCGTGGGCGAAGACGCTCTATCTGGGCATCTACTCGAACTTCGTGGTGACGATCTGGCTCGCCTGGGCCGCGACGATCCTCGCACTCGTCTCCACCAGTTCGGTCTTCCCCGACTTCATGAGCGCCGGCTCGATCGAGATGGTGCTCTCGAAGCCGATCTCCCGGGTCCGGGTCTTCCTGATCAAGTTTCTTGGAAGTCTGCTGTTCGTCTTCGTGCAGGTGTTGATCTTCTGCACGGGCATCTTCATCTGCGTCGGCGTGCGCATCGACGAGTGGATCTGGCCGATCTTCGCGGCCGTGCCGCTCGTGACGATCTTCTTCTCCTACCTGTACGCCTTCAACGTGCTGATGGGTCTGCTGACGAGAAGTTCGCTGGCGGCACTGCTGTTCACCGCCCTGTTCTGGTTCGCGCTCTTCGCGGTCCAGTCCGGCGAGGGGGTGCTGTCGCAGGTCGCCGCCGAGCAGGAGATCCGCGTCGAACGCATCGAGACCCGCATGGAGGGGCAGCAGGAGCGAATCGACGCCCTCGCCCGTTCGGAGCGCCCGAGCGAGGTGCGTCAGGCGGAGCGATCCCGCGTCGAGTTCGAGGCCAACCAGACCCGCCTCGCCGAAGCGGAGGCCCGCCTCGCGGCGATTCGACGGTGGCACGGACCTCTGGAGGTCGCGATGGCGGTGCTTCCGAAGAATCAGGAGACGATCGGCCTGCTCGACCGGTGGCTGTCGCCCGATGAGAGATACACGATGACCGAGATCATGCTCGGCGACTTTCGGGAGCCCGCAGCCGACGCGACGGCGCCGGAGGAGGCGGTCGAGCCGGAGGAGGCGGTCGAGCCCGACGATCGCTCGGCTCGGCGGCGAGAGCGGCGCGAGACCGAGCGCGAAGCGCGGCGGCAGACCAGTGCCGAGACGCGGGAGACCTCCGCGTGGTTCATCATCGGAACCAGCGTCCTCTTCGAGCTCGGCCTGCTGACGCTGGGCGCCTGGATCTTCGCGCGGCGGGACTTCTGATCGCGGTCAGGAGGCGCGAGACGCCCCATCGTGGTCGCCGATGTCGTCGATGTCGTCGATCTCCAGCGGCCGGGTCAGAAGCGGTCTGGCCGCGACCATGGCGGCGAGCGTTCCCGCGGCGGCCGCGACGGGGATCCAGTCCTCGGCGGCGGCGCTTGCGACGAGCCATCCGCCGAGTCCGATCGAGACCAGTGGGGGCAGCGGGTACAGCGGCATGCGGAAGGGGCGAGGATCGTCGGGGCGGCGGTGCCGCAGAAGCATCGCCGAGAGCATCGTCAGCACGACCGCAAGGGTCACCAGGACCCCGACGTACTCGAGGAGCGATCGAAGGCCGGTGATCCAGACGATCCCGATCGATGCCGCGATCTGCGCTGCGATCGCGACGGTGGGCGCTCCTCTCCGATTCAGACCGCCTGCCGCGGCCGGGAGTTCGCCCTTCCACGCCATGGCCGCGATCACCCGACCGCAGGTCATCACCGCCACGGACAAGGTGGAGGCGAGGAGAAGCACGATGGCGCCGGTCACAAGGCGTCCGCCCACCGGCCCGAGCAGACGCTCCGCGACGACGGCGCCGATGCTGGTCATCGGTTGAAGGCGGCCGTCGGGACCGACCTCGACCATCGCTGCGGGCGGGACGACGCGAAGGTAGACGAGGTTCACGATCAGATAGAGCGAGCCGACGAGAAGGACACTCCCGACGATCGCGATCGGGACGTTTCGACCGGGCCGTCTCACCTCTCCGGCGACGTCGGCGGCGTTGGACCAGCCCAGATACGCGAAGGTGACCGCGACGATCGCGGCGCCGAGCGTCGCCGAAAGGAGCGGAGGCGACGCGGCGGTCCGCAGATGGGCGTCGATGGCTGCGGCCGTGGCATCGACGGGAACGGTCGCGAGGACCGATCCGGGTTCGAGCAGCCTGGCGGCTTCGAGCACGCTCGTGGATGGAACGAACGGCTCGGTCGTCACGGTGAACCCCGCGACGGCGAGCAGCACCACGACGGCCGACTTCAGCACCACCAGCACGTCGTTGAGCCGAGTGCCGCCCACGACCGTCGCCGCGTGAACCCCGCCAAGGCCCAGCAGCAGCACCGTGGCGATCATCCGCTCGTCGACGTCGGGAACGAGTCGTGCGACGTAGGCGCCGGCGATCATCGCCACCGCGGCCATCGATGCGAGATAGCCGATCAGCAACGTGATCATGCCGTTGACGTAGCCGAGGCGTGGTCCCAGCATCTCGTGCACCACGACGTACTGGGCGCTCGCCCGTGGGCGCATGGCCGCAACCTCGGCCAGGGTGAGTGCGCCCGCCAGGGCGATCACCCCCGCCAGGATCCATGCCAGCATGATGTTCAGCGGCGAGACGAGTTGGGGACCGATCTGGCCGGTGACCGCGAAGATGCCCGAACCGATCATCGAGCCGATGCAGATGCCCAGAGCGCTGCCCGGCCCTATGACCCGGCGTTGCTGCTCGGGACGGGCGTCCCCGCCGTTGTCGGGATCGCCCGGTTGCACGCGGAAACGCGAGCGAGTCGGTCGATGGTCCGGAGCCATCAATCGGACTCGGACTCGGACTCGGCCGGCTGGGGATCGCCGCTGATCTCGCGGCTTCGCGCCTCCGCGGCCCGGATCGCGTCGCTGACTGCAGGTTCGAGTCCCCATCTCTCGAACTGCTCCAGCGCGGCGGCGGTGGTTCCGCCGCGGCTGGTCACGGCGTCCCGCAGGGTCGCGGGTTCGGCGTCGGTTTCGACCAGCATGCCCCCGGCGCCGCGGATCGTTCCGGAGACCAGACGTCGCGCGATCGCCTGCGGAATGCCGAGCTCGATCGCGGCATGCTCCATCGCCTCCGCGAAACGAAAGATGTAGGCGGGCCCGGATCCGCTGACCGCGGTGACGGCATGCAGGAGGGACTCCGGCAGTTCGACGACATTCCCGACCGACTCGAACAGCCCGCGCACGGGCCGGCGCTCCTCGTCGGTGATCTCCTCAGGCCACGCCAAGGCGGTCATGGCGAGGCCGATCCGGGCGGGGGTGTTGGGCATGGCTCTGGCGACGATGACGCGGTCGCCGAGCGACTCGGCGATCGATCGGCTCGAGCGACCCGCCATCACCGAGACCACGATCCCGCGCGGACTCTCGGCGTCGGAGATCGGCAACGCTCGGGCGAGAGCGGGGGCGACCTCCGGCCAGATCTGGGGCTTCACGCTGATCAGGATGGGGGCGTTCGGCGGCAAGACGCCGATCGCCGAGTCCGCACGGCATCCCAGACGTTCCGCATGGCTGCGTCGCGTCGCCGAGACGTCGACCGCCAGCACATCTCCGGGATGGACGAGGCGTCGCCGAATGGCGCCTTCGGCGACGGCGCTGCCTAGGTGGCCGAACCCCAACACCACAAGGCCTGCGAGTGGGTCTGCCGGAGGAGTTGGAGGATCTGGGGGCATGAGGCGAGGATCGAAGTTCGCGACCATCGTGTCAATCGCCAAGTGGGCTTCGCGATCGGTGGCTCCACCGGCGGTCGGCACTACACTTCCCGCATGCCCGCCACCACCTACTCGGGTCCCTTCGAACTGCCCTTCGAGACGCCGGTGCTCGAGATCGAGCGTCAGATCTCCGGTCTCGAGTCCCGTCCGGATGCCGAGGCGTTCGCCAGCGAGATCCGCGACCTCGGCGAGACCCGCGACCGCCTTCTCGCCAAGACCTACGCATCGTTGACCCCTTGGCAGACCGTGCAGGTCGCACGCCACCCCGGGAGGCCTCAGAGCACGGACTTCATCGACCGCATCTGCCGGGACTTCGTCGAACTGCACGGCGACCGGGCGTTCGCCGACGACCGGGCGATCGTGACGGGGCTCGGCAGGATCCGTTCGCACAAGGTGCTGGTGGTCGGCCATCGACGGGGACGAGACACTGCGGAGAAGATCGCCTGCAACTTCGGCTGCGCCCATCCGGAGGGCTATCGCAAGGCCCTTCAGAAGATGCGTTTCGCCGAGAAGTACCGTCTTCCGATCGTGACCCTGATCGACACCAAGGGGGCATTCCCGGGAGTCGGTGCGGAGCAGCGGGGGCAGGCGGAGTCGATCGCCCGAAATCTGTTCGAGATGAGCCGTCTGAAGACCCCGATCGTGTGCATCGTGATCGGCGAGGGCGGATCCGGAGGTGCGCTGGGCATCGGCGTGGGGGATCGCGTGGCGATGCTCGAGCACGCGTGGTACTCGGTGATCAGTCCCGAGGGGTGTGCCGCGATCCTCTGGAAGGAGTCGAACGAGCAGACCAACTCTCGGGCGGCTGAAGCGCTCCGGCTGACTGCGAGGGACAATCTTTCAAACGCCCTGATCGACGATGTGATCGAGGAGCCCGCGGGCGGAGCCCATCGGGATCCGGAGGCTGCAGCGGCGCACCTCCAGTCGTGGATCGTGGAGCAACTGAACGATCTCACGCGCCTGAAGCCAGAGACCCTGGTCCGGCGACGCCACGAGAAGTTTCGAAACATCGGCATGGTGGTGGATCGAGCGATTCCCCAGTGACTTCGCCCGATCGACCCGATCGCGACTGATGCGGTCGGATCGGGCCTTGTCGCACCCATCTCTCGTCGCCTGGGGCCGAGTGGAGAGATCCTTCGATCCGGTGCGGCTGCCTTGTGGTGGGATCCCGGGCGGATTCGTTGACCAACCGCGTGGAGAGGGCTACCTTTGCCCGCCCTAGTGGCCGGGTTTTGGACGCCCGTCGCGTCCGAGGTTCCCAGGCTTGGCCTGCGATCCAAGCCCGGAATGCGGCCTCAGGTCGCGTCGATCGATCGCAGGGGGCCCGGATCGAGCCAGTGGACGGCCACAGGGCCGCCTCGGGGGTCCCCCTCAAGGGCGTCAACCAAGGGTCCTCAACGTGCCCAAGACCGCTTCCAAGCGTCCCATTCGCAAGGCCACCTCGGCCAAGGCCTCCGGCAAGAAGGCTTCTGGCAAGACGGCTTCCGGCAAGAAGGCTCCCGGCAAGAAGGCTTCTGGGGGGCGCAAGACCACGGCCGCGGGCTCGAGCCGTGCCCCGGTCAATCGCTCCAAGGGCGCGCGATCAGTTGCCAAGGGAACTTCCAAGAAGTCCGTCGCCAAGAAGGCAGCGGCCAGGAAGACGGTGGCGAAGAAGTCGACGGCGAAGAGCAGCGCGGCCAAGAAGGCCCCTGGGAAGAAGACGGGGGTCAAGAAGGTCGAGAAGAAGGTCAAGAAGGCCGGCGCAGCGGTCTCCCGCAGCAAGGCCGTGAAGTCCGCGTCGCCTGCAGCGAAGGCGAAACCAGTCAAGGCATCCGGCAAGACGTCCAAGAAAGCCCCGACGACGAAGGCCGCCGGCTCGCCGAAGGTTGGCAAGAAGGCGGGATCCAAGTCCGCGACCACGACCGCCTCGAAGTCGACGACCAAGACGACCAAGACGACCAAGACGACCAAGACGGCCAAGACGACCAAGACGGCCGAGAAGTCCAAGACCTCCAAGACCGCCAAGAAGACGACCCGCCGTGCGGGTGGTCGCAAGGAGGCCAAGCCGGCAAACCCCCGTTCGGTGATCGGTGCGGCGATCTCGCGGTCCGACGGCGAGGCGGAGTCCAACGGCTACGTGATCATCAAGGGCCGTCGCGTCCGCATGATCTCGACCAAGGGGTTGACCATCAAGAAGCGGCCCCGCGCCGCCGCGGTCGTCGAGGACAACGGCGAAGCCGAGGCCGAACGCATTCGCGCGATCAAGACGAAGCTCAAGGCGGCGGAGCTCCAGAAGTACCGCGAGATGCTTCTCGAGCGTCGGCAGGAACTGGTGGGGGTGCTCAACGTGATGGAGGAGGAGGCGCTCCGCTCACGTGGCGGCAACCTCTCCAACATGCCCCTGCACATGGCCGACGTCGGCAGCGACACCTACGACCAGGACTTCACCCTCGGCATGGCCGAGGCCGAGCGAAAGCTCCTGCTCGAGATCGATCAGGCTCTCGTCCGCATCGCGGACCGCACCTACGGAGTCTGTCAGATGACCGGCAAGCCGATTCCGAAGATGCGGCTCAACGCAAAGCCGTGGGCGAAGTACACCATCGAGGCGGCGCGGCTCGTCGAGTCCGGGCAGCATCGTTGAGGATCGGATCCGCCGAGATTCTTGGGCCCGCACGCCGCACTGATCGGCACGGGGCAGGGGTGTGATCATGAGCGGCGACCCCGTCGCATCCTCGGAGTCGGCCCCGGTCCGGGCGTGGCGATGTCCCCTCGCGTGGCTGGTGCTCTGCAGCACCTTCGCGGCGGGGCTCTCGCTCGACCTCTGGACGAAGTACTGGTCCTTCGAAAACGTCGCGCCGGAGCCGGTGGCGCTTACGCCGGGCCTGCTCGTGGAGAACCCCGACTACCGACTGCCGTGGCATCCGGGCGTCGAGGTGGTGCCGCCGGACCTGCTGGACTTCCATCTGGTTCTCAATCGTGGTGCCGTGTTCGGGATCGGCCAGCACCGTCGTGGAGTCTTCATCGCCCTCACGGTGGTTGCGGTGGTTGCGGGCCTTGCGGTGTTCGCGGGCTGGACCGACCGTCGCAGTCGCCTGTCGCACGTCGCGATCGGACTGGTGCTGGCCGGCGGCGTCGGCAACCTCTACGACCGATTCCTCTATGGGGCGGTCCGCGACTTCCTGCACATGTTGCCGAGGCGGCACCTGCCGTTCGATCTCGCGTGGCCCGGAGGCAGCACCGAGCTGTTTCCCTGGGTGTTCAACGTGGCCGACGTGCTGCTGCTGGCAGGCATGGCGCTCCTGATGTTCCAGGCCTATCGCGCCGATCGATCTGCGGCGCGGGAGGCCCGGGAGTCCGGTGTTGCAAGCAGATCCTCGGGTCCGAGCGTCTCGGGCAACTCGTCGAGCGGCCGAGCCAGCGACTCGTCGTAGATGCCCACGGCGGTTCGGCGAAGCCAAGCGCAATGGCCTCCGACTCCGAGAAGGCATCCAAGGTCTCGGGCGATCGAGCGGACGTAGACGCCCTTGCCGCAGCGGATGTCGAGTTCGGCGATCGGCCAGCGGTAGGACACGAGGCGAACCTCGTCGATTCTGACCGGGCGGGCGGGCAGCTCGGGTGGCGCCCCGTCGCGGGCGAGGCGATAGCTCCGGCGGCCGTTCACCTTGATCGCCGAGAACGCCGGCGGCCTCTGCTGCACGATGCCGGAGAACGACGACAGGGCCTCCCGGACCGATGCCTCGGACGGCGGGGTGTCGACCGCCAGTTCGGTTCGGACGCCCTCTCGATCGTCGGTCGTCGTGAACGCCGACAGATCCACCGCGGTGCGATATCGCTTGTCCGCGGCGACGACCCGCTCGAGCACTCGGGTGGCCGAGCCGACACCCAGGACCAGCACCCCGCTCGCGAGCGGATCGAGGGTGCCCCCGTGGCCCACCTTCACCTTCCCGAAGGCGCGGAACCGCCGGCGGACCGCCGCCACCGCCGCCATCGACGAGGGACCCTCGGGCTTGTCCACGACGAGCAGGCCGCTCGGTCTTGGGGCCTCGATCGGCCGGTCCGGCGGGGGGGTGGGTTGGTTGTCCTCGGGCATCTCCGCGATAGACTAGTCCGTCCGGACAGGTGTCCGAGCGGCTGAAGGAGCAGCACTGGAAATGCTGTGTACGGTTTTCCGTACCGTGGGTTCGAATCCCACCCTGTCCGCTTCCTTCGCGTCGCGCTCGAGTTTCGAATCGCCTTCCGACGGCCCGCCGTCTCGAGTCGAGTTCGAAGGAGCCGGCGACGAAGAGCGCAGCGTTCGGGCGTCGGATCGCACGACAGCGTGCACCGCGTCCGGCATGGCGGGCTATAGCGCAGCTTGGTAGCGCGCTTGACTGGGGGTCAAGAGGTCGGCGGTTCGAATCCGCCTAGCCCGATGGACAGACAGGGGTGGACAACCCCAGGCCCCGCATCGCAAGTGCCGACACGATCGGCGTTTGGGATGCGGGGTTTTTCGTTGGGGTCTGCGTGGGAGGGTTCTCGACGAGACAAGTCTCGGTCGGACCATCGCAGGCGATCGCGACGGCATCTCGACCGCAGCTCGACGGCAGCTCGACGAGAGTCCTCGGTTGGGCACGCCATGTCGAGAGGAGCGCAGACCCGGCGATCAGTGCGAGGAGCCGGAGGCCGCCGGCTCGCGGCGTGACACACCGCCGGTGTCGGTCGAGACGTCCCGATCTTCATCCTCGAGCGGCGGATGCGGCAGGTGTGGCGCGTGCCAGGGCCGAAACGCGTTGGTCCAGATGTCCCGCCATGCGGACTTTGGCACGCTCCACGGACGCCATTGGAGGATGTCGCGGGCGAACGAGATGCACCGCCCCGCGTGCCAGCAGAGATTCGCGAGCCAGAGTCCGACGATGCCATGTCGCTTGGCGAAGTAGCGGGCGCGGGACTGGTAGTAGAACCGAGGCAGGCGACGGCGGGCCTTGACGCTCGCGGGCACATCGTTGGAGCCGCCTTCCAGGTGTACCGTGGTCGCCGCATCGCACATGGCAATGTCCCAGCCAGCGCGACGAGCCCGCCAACAGTAGTCGGGGTCGTCAAGATAGAGAAAGTAGCCGTCGTCGAGAACGCCGACAGTCTGGATGACGTCTCGACGTATGAACGCAGATGCGAAGCAGACCCAGTCGTGAGGTCCCTCGTCGTGGGGGAGAGACTTTCGCGTCAGGAACCTCGGGAAGAGATGGTCGAACACTCCGGTGCTTGCGGCTCGGAGAAACTCGCCAAGAACCGATGGATCGTTGAATGCGCAGACTTGGCAATCGCCGTCCCGATCCAGTAGCTGTGGCGTCGCGATTCCGACTTCTGGTCGCCCCTCCAAGAACCCGACCATCCTCGCGAGCATCCCGGGTCCGACCAGCGTGTCGGTGTTCAGCAGAAGGAAAAGTTCCGGAGGCTCGGGCCACTGCATCGCAGGTTCGAGTATCGCGTTGTTGCCTCCGGTGAATCCGCGATTGGGATCGACCTCTCGAATGCCCACCCACGAACTCCAACCGTTGGCTTCGACCGCTTCTCGAAGTCGACGGGCCTCGTCGGCGCCGCTTCCGTTCTCGCAGATCGCCACGAAGGTCCCCGGGACATCTTCGATCTGCGACTCCAGCGACCGCAGACACTCGACGGCGAGATCGGCGGAGCGGTAGACCGTCATCACGACGAGCAGGCGGACGGGTTGTCTAGGTGGCCAGTTCATCCTGCCGTGGTCGTAGGTTCGAACTGGGACGCGTAGTACTGCGCGACGGCGTCCCATGCGACGTCATCCGACCAGTCGGGCACCAGAGACGTTGCCGGCGTGGTTCCGATTCGAATGCGAGGCTCGTCGAAATGCTCCTGGCGACCGTACTCAAGCCGGCAGTCCAGATCGAGACGGCTCCGCATGGCGGCTGCGAATCGTTCGGCGAAGGTCGCCTGACTCTCGATGTATCCGCTGGGCGAGAGTTGCACG